>JBLKOQ010000004.1:0-51348 GCA_047602885.1 Candidatus Woesearchaeota archaeon
ATAAGGTCAATAACACTCCAAGGCTTCTCTGCAAACTTACGTATCGTTATAGTATTGCCTCGGGAGCTTATGGGACTAAGAGTTGCATTTACTCTGTCCCCTGTCTTAAGGTGAGCGTCCATTAGAGGATTAAGCAGCGTTATCTCCTTGCCTATGTCTTTTCCTATCATAGTAGCATAGTATCTTACTCTTGCTTCATTCTCGATCTTAATGTTGGTCTTTAGCCACCCATACTTCTTGTGGTATACCCATACGGGGTCTTCGGCATTATTGACTACAATTTCTTCCAGAAATGCATCTTTTAACACTATTTCCAGTTCTCCTAGCCCGATATTTTGCTGTATAAGATAGGCTATTAGCAAGTCCATCGTCTCAGCATCTATGTTAGGAAAATATTTTGCTATCAGCAATTGTATTTCCTGCTCAAACTTCTTTCTGATATCCTCTTCCTCTAGATCTTGTGTTGATGTTACTATAACATTTTTTGACACGAACTCATCCCTTATCTTGTTGAGTATCAGCTGTGTGCCCCTGCTGATGTTTATCAGGCTTATTATATAGTGAGGCACTGTATCCTGACTGTCCCTTTTTATAGTTACATTAACTACTGTCTTGTTCAGTTTTATCTGATAATTGTCTAATAGTTCTTCAGCCATTTGCTATCACTTCGACCCGAGCATCTCTTTAAGTTTCATGATGCTAGTTTTTACTTTTGTCTTATGCTTATCCTTATGGTTATTATTATCTGTCGTCTTTCTGGTCTCTATGCTTTCCCTAAGGTCAGGAAGATCCTCGTCTTTCATAGGATCCTCCATCGCTGAGAGCATTAGCGCCGCGCTGACTGTTTTCTCAAATTCTGAGTCATTGTCGTTATCCTCTTTGTCCTCTTTGCTGTTTTTATCTCTCGTTTTCCCATATTCTTTTAAGGGACCTTTGCCCTCTTTTATGTCAACTGTTTCTTTCTCGTACTGATCGCTTCCTATACTTGGAGGAAGCTGTCTTTCAACGGATGACTGTTTGTTAACCACAGTGCTGTCTGATACAGCAGTAGTACTGCTCATTAATATGCTCTTAGCATAGTCTATCAGGTTTGTGTCTTCAGGGCTGTTTCTTGCAACGCTTATTATTGACTCTTTGATTCTGTCCTTAATCTGCTCGTTTGCATTACCTCCTCTAGTAGAAACCTCATATTCTTTTAATAGCTTGAATAACTGTTCTTCCTCCTTAAGCTTTCGTATTTCCCTTTCTACGCTAGGGCTTTTCTGCCATATCTCCAATGGTATCTTAGGTGAAATACTGTCTATTCTTGATACTATTCCCGGAAGGCTTTGTATGTCATTTAGTGCAATATTATGATGAGCGTCTATTATGAGGCTTATTATCTGGCTGTACGCTTCCTGTACCGTTTTGCTGTTCCTTTCTATAAGACCCATATCCTTCATGTATATTATCTTCCTATAAAACTCAAATAGCATGCTCCTAATCTCTTTTCTCTTATCCATAAAACCCGGCTTTAATGTATTATACAAATCTAACGCCTTAACATAAGACTGTTCGGCAAGCTCATATTCCTTCCGGTCCACATATCTTTCTCCCTCGCTTATTAGAGCCATTAACTGCGTACTGACTCTCATGAACTCATCCTTATAGTGAACTGATGATATGTCAGAAAGATTCTTGTATGAGTCTATAAGCTCATTTTGGAGTGCTGCCTTATCCGCAAAATAATAGTCTGATATCTCCTGAAGCATTATCTGTATCCTGTTATAGGTTTTTTGGGCTGATTCCACAGCCTTTTCTGCTATCTGCACGTTCAGTGATTCTATCTCTTTGCGTGTGTTGGTTATCCTGCTCTTGTTTTGTTCTACAAAAACTTCTTTGAAGAGCTTGCTAAGATCCTGAAAGTCAGACAATAATTGCAGGTGCGCCTCAGTCTTTTCAGGCACTAGTTCTGAGGGAAACCTTTGGAAAGCCATCTTAAGGCTATTATATGCTCTTTGAGACCTCTTCAAATCCCTCTGTTCAAGTCCTGCATAAAATTCTTTGTGCAATTCCTGTGATGCACTGTCATAATTGGATATCACTCGTTTTATGGTTTCCGAGCGCAAATCAGCTATCTGTTTTGTTGCCTGTGCAAGCCTTGCCTGCATTTCTTTTTTTTCTTCTTCATATCCTTCAGGCAGGTTTGAGAACAACCCCTGAATGTATCTTAGCGTGTATATTGCATCAGCCACTCTTCCATCTGTAATAATCTTGGCCAAGCTAGAGAAACCATCCATAATCTGCCCTCTGGCTTTTATGTATCTGGAATTCTGTTCCGAGTCTCGTGCAAAAGTAAGGTCCTTGCTTATGTGGAACAAGCTCTTCTTAAGATTCTCTCGCTCCTCTTCAAACCTTTTGGGCAGTTCTTCCTTGTATAGCCTGTCAAGTTCCGCATAAAGCTTGTTGGCCTCCTCAATCTCCCCTTTTTTAAGGTGTTCTTTTATCTTCTTAGTAAGTTCATCGTGAGAATACAATGCTTTTTGTTGCCTTACAGCTGCTTCTTCTTTTGCAGGCATGTCTTTAGGCTGCTCCTTTACGGCTTCTTTTTCCCTGTACCTAGATAATGTACTTTTTGCATTTGATTGTGTTTGCAAAAGCGACTGGTATGCTATGTTTAGGTTTTTTAGAGCATTCCTGTTATTCTTTTTTGATGCCATTTCTTCAGCTTCCTTTAGCGCTGCATCGACTTTCTGGAGTTCTCTTCGAAACACGTCCACCTCCTGTAATGGCACGTTTTTGTCTTTCAATGCATCTATAAACAATACTGCTTTGCTTGCAAGGCTTGACATAAATGATGATGCCTCTTTTGCTTTCTTGCTCTTTATCATCTTAGAGGCCTTATCCATTTCACTGTCTATATGAGCTATTAGGTCTTCCATGCTTCTCTTGAGGAGCTCTTCATTTTCATTACTCTGCATCCTCGATTGTCTCTTCTTTGAAAGGCTTATGTACGGAGTGGTAAACTTATAGTTTATTACTACATCTCCGGTCTCTTCAAGAAACTGGACCCAAGATTCCAGTACCTTTTCGCTAACACCCAACTCTTTTGCAGCATTAGGAAAAGTCATCTCAGGATTGTCCTTTAGTGCTTCTAACAGCCTATCAACTGAAGTACTCACAGAAGCATTGCTATTAGGTTGGATGCCCACTCTTATTCACTCTAACTTTATTTTTATAATATCTCTTCAGAAGAACACTATTAAATGTTTTGTTACTATTTTATAATCGCAATATAAAGTCATGGCATTTCAGGAAGAATGCATTCTATTGCATCTCCTCCCCCAATAGTATACTCTGCTCTTTCACTGCCAAATATTGCAGGCGCCTGCGTTAGACTACCAGTACCAGTATTGTCATCAACCATTAGTATTATCAGATTCCCTTCCTGGTCTTCTAAATAAATACAGAAATCGTCTCTTATCCCAAGCTCCAGTTTCATAGCATTATAAGCATTTCTTCTATCATCGCCAGGAGCCGCATACATGAGACGCTCAATGTACTTTGCGATTTTCTTGTCATCAAGCATTCCCTCTGCTATTATGCCCTGTTCAGGACCGTCTATGCTTAAGAGGTTTTGGCTTGCAATATTTGCTTCTTGCACCAGTGTCCTCTGTATTCCGTCCTGACTGATATTATAGTAGTATATGACTGCTATTATTAGGATTACTACGAATAGTGCTGTTGCGGTTATCGCATCAAAACTGAATGATTGTCCTCTCCTCGCTTTTCTCATAATAGTCTCCCTTGTCTTAGCACGATATTGTCTCTAAATGACTTGCTGTGGCTCCCGCCTGGGGATGCCCAGCATTTTCTACTTTTACTTTGAACCCGAACTGGTTGTAAGCCGGACACATATCTATATCAGGGGGCATCGAATACTTAAAGCTTATGGTATGAGTCCCTGGATTAAGGTTGGTAGCATAGCACCCTGAATCACATGACAAGAAACCGGCATTCTTACCCTCTGCTATGAATGTTATGTTAAAGCTATTATCATCTCTGTCATAATCGTCAAATTCTACAGTAGCTATAAACTCTTCACTATCAGGATGACTACTACTCTGCGGGCTTACTGATTGTATTATTATGTAAGGAGGACTGTCAACTATTGGTACAGATTCAGACTCTGCTCTAGTTCCTACTCCAGCTTCAATGATGCACGATATATTATGTCCTCTAAAATGATTATCCAAATCATCTCGAATATGCACTGCATCAGTATAATGTATTCCGTTGATAGCATCTGATCCATGGACATGTGACAATGTCAGAGTAGTAATACCTGTAGTAGTGGTACTTCCGCTTGAATCTGTCAGCTCATAAGATAACCTTACACTCAAATCATCATTTGGATTCGCATTGACTATTCCATACTCGCACTTAACAGTGCTATTCACATTCAGAGGGCTTATGGGATTGTCTTCTTTCACTATATTTGCATAAGCTACTATGGGTCCGATAGAATCAGGTAATCTAGCGTCAATGAGGCCGCTAATGTTTTCAGGTATTATCAAGATTGCATGCTCAGTCTTTATGATAGTATTATTGCCATTATGCAATGCTCCCATAACATCATTTCCCAACAATATGTTACGTCCAACCGTAGTATCATCAGCTCTTCTCAAAACCACTCTGCCTTCAGCCGGACTGAGTATTACCCCTGTCAATCCAGTAGGAGGATAATATACTTCCACATTCTTAAAGTCTGCAATATATGGTAAGAAAAAAGTCCTCCTGTATCCTGGCTCTGCTGCTCTTGCCATTTGCAGTTCAGACATTATCATTTCAGCTACCTGAATTGCAACCTCGTTGTCCTTCTCATTAACAGTATTAAGGAATTGCATCATAAAAAAGCCCATTCCTATAACGAGGAATAATACCATCCATCCTGTAAGGCTTACTGCTTCTATAGAGACCTGGCCTTTCTTTGTAAATGCCATAATACCATCATGTAATGTTCAAGTGCACGTAAAGATTCCTGTTAGAATCTTCCATAGTCGTAAATATCATTGTTCTTCTCCCAGGACCCCATGCTACATTATCAGTGTCCAATGATACATTCACTGGAACGTGAAATCCTATGGATGAAACTCCATCATACCTATATCCTCGAGTATAAAGAACATACTCTCCTCCAATAAACCGACCTGCATCGTATAACGGGTAATAAGTAATGTTAATTAGTATTCCTGGAACCTGTTCTTCTATAGTGCTCTTGGAGCCTTTTCCACCATAATATACTTGTTGTGTTTCTATAGCAAGTCTTGACCCCAACCTTAGTATCTGGTTTGATTCTACCTCCCTAGTCTGGGTATTAGAATATTGTACGAAGGCCAGTATTGCAGGCACTATTACTATTAGCATCATGCCACTTACCATTAAGTACTCAACTGATGCCTGACCTCTTGTTTTCTTCTTCATAGTAGTATCACTATATATGGTTCTTGCAATTACCTCATCATTATTATCATAGTTCATTATTATAAATCTTTGCGTATTATTATCATGAAACCAATATGTTTTTATGTTAGTAACATAACATTACTATTATGCCAGACAATAATAAAACAGACAATACCAATGAATGCTTGTTTTGCAGCATTGCCAATAAACAAACAGACTCTATCATTATAAGCGAAACTGATAAGTCCATTGCATTTCTTGATATTAAGCCAGCTTCTCCCGGACACGCAATAATTATTCCTAAGAACCACTATCAAATAATGCAGCAGATGAGCGATGAGGACATATCAGAATTGTTTGTTCATACACAAACTATTAGCCATTCTATGCTTATAGGATTGTCTAAAGAAGGCTATAATGGAACAAGCATACTAGTATGTCAAGGCCAGACTGCAGGCCAAAAAGCATCCCATCTCATGATTCATATTATACCACAAAAAGATGAGAGCCGCATACTGAAGTGGGAGTCCTACAAAGAGGATGAGCAGAAAGTATATGATACTGCTCGAGTATTAAGGAATATTGTACATGGCAAAACCGGAAACGGGCGAAAGGAAGATACTGATAACAATGATCTTGACACTTTAACAAAATCTTTAGGAGGTCAAAAATAATGGTTAGCTGTGCCTATTGTGACTTAAAGAAAATACCTGATGCCATTATTATTGAAGGAAAACACTGTTATGCAGCTCCCAATCCTTTTCCTACCATAACCGGAGAAATCCTAATAGTTCCAAAGAACCATTATACCATATTCGAGCAGATTCCAGCAATAGAACTGCATGAGATGGGAATACTTTCAAAATATTTGGGTGCAGCACTTTTTGAGGCCTTCTCTTGTACAGGCACTAATATAATGATAAGCAATGGTACTAGTTCAGGGCAGTTAGTAGCACATACTGCTATCAGGATTATTCCAAGAAAGGATATTGGAGAGTTAGATACCGGTTGGGAGCCTGTCTCTATATCTTTAGAGGTACTAAACAAATATGCTACAACCATTAGGGGAGCATTAGAGAGCATAAATAGCAATATTCTTCCTGAAAAGAATAATGAAACAAAAACTGTTGCTCCCAATACTAAGACTATCGATACTGCCAATGAGGAGCTTAATGACAATGAAAACAGCGATGACAGTTCCAAGCCTCCTGAAAATAAGAAGAGACAATGGGAAGACGCCGATTACATGGTTAGGCAACTGTTCAGAAAACCATAATTATCCTGTCCTTCTCTTTATTACTTCCAGTCTTCCTTCAGTGCATATCCTTAGTGCTCCAGAATGAGTGTAATGAGGTGTTATTACTATCCTTCTAATTTCTCCATATACATCAGTATCATAATTCTCTATGGTAATCCATCGGCTAACCGCCGGAGAAATAGACTGCATCTTCTTTTCTACAACCAAATTTTCTCGCGTACCTTCAACAACATAGGTTATAGCCTCTACGGGATTAGGGCCTTCATTATACACGTTTACTCGCACACCACTACTGTCAACATCATAAACATAGTCTCCTGCCCTGTCAGGCGTACTTGATAAGCTCACAAATCTTGAACAGCCCTGCAATGCTGTATCATCAACCAATAGTATAAAATAAGTGTAGACTACTGATCCTAGGGCTACAGCGAAGGCTATAAGCAGTATGGTAGCTATAAGGGGGCTTATACCCTTGCGGCTCGCAAAAACGCTGTTCTTCTTCATACTCATGTTAACCTACATCCACCACTTATTTTTAAACTTTGTTGTGTGCTATCTTTGATTCGAATCTTCTCTTCTGATATTCCTGCTCTGACTTTACTGATACTATGCTGGCGAATAATGTTGCCGTTATAATATACAATATTGTAGCTGCAAGGAATGCGGTCCAAAATTCTCCTGTAAAATGTCTCAGTCCAAATAGCAATATTATAGTAAGGGCTGTTCCTATCCCTGTAGATGATCCAAGCTTCCTAGAAAACTCTTCCCTGTCATCATGCTGCAAAAGCTCTCTTGTTATTCGACTGTATGCTATTCCTGCTATACTGGCCCCTGTTATGCCAATTATTAGATAGAACAATGGCAAAAATGACATAGTATGGCCCGGCACCATGAGCCCTACAGACTCTAATGCTCTAAGCATTATGGCTGACAATGACTCATTAGTACTTATTGCAAATAATAACGGCAGGAATATTGCAAGCCCTGTTCCTAACAACAAAATATAGCTTTTTCCTGATTTTTTTATTGAGCTCTTGTCAAAGAATAGGGGGCTTAAGAATGCTGCAAGGAGTGTTGCTGCTAGCAGTAATCCTACAAACGTGAAACTTTTATATGTTTCGTATAAGTATAATCCTAGTATGTAATTGAAGCTGGTCTGCAAAGAAAAGAACAATATTCCTGCTATCAGCAAACTAGTAATAAAAGGGTCCCTGCTTAACGCTTTGTGATGATACTCCGTTTCATGCTCTTGCGCTGATTCTGGCAATGCTCTTTTTAGGCTACTCTGCAGATAAGATGATATTATTATGAGTATTCCTGCCATAAAAAATAATATTGCATAACCATATATCTGTACTGTCATCCCTCCTATTACCAGTTGGCTGGACATTTGCATAGTATCTATTATTATTCCTGCAAGTACCATTACTATGGCTGTTAATGGTAGTCCGTAATATGATATCCATTTAAGATAGTGGCTCTTCTTGTCTCTGGGCATCGCTTCGTATGATATTCTTACAGAACCACTCATGTATAGGCTGCCTAACACCCCTATTCCCAAGAAGACCAATGTATATGCAATATAACTATTAAAAGTGACTGCACATGCTGCAAAAATGAACATGTATCCTAATAGGGCACCATACCAGTATGTTTTATCCTTAAGTTTGGTAAAGCTATCCTTCTTGCCTGCCCTCTCCTCAACCCAGTATACTATGTATGACCTTAATGCCAAGAACAATCCAATAAACAGATATGAAGGCAACAATATATAGTATAGTATGTTAATGAACTGCAGGTTTCCTATACCAAAGCTTATTTTGTCTAAAGTTTCTTTGCTTCCTAATATCTTATTGTTCTTTTTTACTATCGCCTTCTTTAGATTTGATGACTTCTTGTCAAAATCTTTTAATGTATCAGCGCTTTTGCCCCCTCCATACTTTGAGTCTATGCTTTTACGAACTTCGGATAGCTCAACATGGTCATCCAAGAGCTTTCTTGTTTCAGTATGCACCTCTACATCATCGCTTCTTTTTGGGTAAAATACCATCTTGGAACTGCCCTCTACGAATCTTTTTATCAATGACTGGTTTATAATGCTTTTCTTTACTAGTACACATCTCTACATACGATTTAGAAAACTTTTTATAGGGTTCGCTTATTAATTGTATAAAGGGGTTTATATGAGTTCGCTCAGAAGAGTTAAGATAGGCTATTGTAATGCTAGGGTTAATGAAAAGCCCAGCTATGGGCCTATCATACTGGCTGACGATGGCGAACCAATGGCTTTGGTTGGAACCATGAACGGAGGGCTTGTTACTATACCCCTAATATTCGGATCGTCCAAGGATTATCGCGATGAGTACGAAGTACTTAGCCTTACTGCAGGAAATACTATTAATCTTAAGGAAATTTTTTTGGACCAGGAAGTCTCGTCTTCAGTTATAGGGATAGAAAATCACAAGAACACTATAATTGTATCCTTGCTGGACGGCAAGATTTTTAATGTTGGTCCCAAGGGAAACAAGCTCGTTGTTGAGTTTGAAAGCACCCTTAGTGCGCCGCCTACACTAATTGGTATAGGCCCACAATCATTCCTCTTAGTGCCTACTACTGAAGGAGTATTATATCTTATGGATGTTAACGGCAAGATAATATCGAAGATTGCAAATACTGGTAAAATATCATCTAAACCATCGTTCATAGTCGATAATAACAGTGTCCTGATAGGTAACAGTGAAGGAATAGTCACATGCTATGATATTGGAAACAAAGGAGTGTTTGCCAAAAAATGGCAGTTTAAGGCCAATAAAGCAATAACTACCGAAATTATCCATTCGGACCTTATGTCTGACGGGAGGATATTCTATCTTTTTGGAAGCGCTGACAAGAGTATTTATTGCATTACTGATGAAGGGATAGTGGCATGGTCGTTTCCTACTGAAGGCAAGATAATCAGCGGTGTTTTCATTGACGATATTAATAATGACGGTGTCAAAGAAGTGGTTTTTGGCAGCTGTGATGACAAGGTATACGTATTGTCAGCATATGGTACAGAGATTTGGAATTATGAGACTGACTTTTGGGTTGCAGCAACACCGAGTGTTATTGATGTGGATGAGGACAATTACAAGGAAGTATTTGTAGGATCTTATGACAATTCATTATACTGTTTTAGTCCGGAAGCGGACTTCATCCCGCATTTCTTTTCTGGGGCTTCAGGCATAGTGCAACAGTCGTCCAGTTTCGAGCACGGATACACTGACGCAAGTGCAGGATACTTTGCCAGGAAACTGTTTCAGGAACAGCTTGACGGGATGATTATAGGGATATATGCGCATGAGAAAAAGAAGATACTGGCCGCTCTTACCAACAAGGGAGAATTCAGGTCATATCAGTTCGAACAATTGTGAGGGGTTTATTATGGGAGTAGTACAAAACAAGAGTGAGATAGAAAGAATCAAGACATACATTGAAGGATTTGACAGGGAAATGCAAGGAGGCATACCCAAAAATCACATAGTCCTGTTCTCTGGGACGGCAGGTACTATGAAGAGCTCTTTGACTTTTAACATATTGTATAATGAGATACTGCAGAATAACAGGGTTGCATTGTATCTGACGTTAGAGCAGAGTTCTGAATCATTGCTGAATCATATGGTAAACATGGAATATGACCTTAGCAAGATTGATATATATGTCATTGATAATTTAGCAGAGCTTACTAATATAATGAAGTCTCTCAACAAGTCTTCTGAGGGCAGTCTCATAATGGCCGATCTTGGAGCATTAAGGAAAGAGATTCAGAGCGTAAAGGTCGCTTCTGGAGGGGACTGGATTAATGTAGTAAAAAACCTTATTAGGAAGCTTAAGGAATCTGTCAGCTTAGAAATGTTTGTACTGGATAGTCTTTCGGCATTGTATGTGGTTTCTGATTTTGAGAAGCCAAGAGTAGAGCTGTTTCATTTGTTCGAGTTCTTGCGTGACCTAAAAATAACAACTTTTCTTATATCTGAGATGCCGCTTAGCAAGAACAAGTTTGGAGAGTTTGAAATAGAGTCTTTTCTCGCTGACGGAGTAATAAAGCTCGATCTTGTTGACAGACACAGAAAAGTCTCTAGGGAAATATCCGTTGTCAAGATGCGTTCTACACATGCCAATAATGATGTGTTTACGCTAGACTTTCAGGGAGGCAAGTTCAAGGCATTGTATGGCGGTCAGCCTGCACTTGTATAATTATAGTGGTGCTTATGAGATTATGGCTTGATGCAGACAAGAGCTTAGAGGAGAATGCAGAATCTTTTTTTGTACGTTCCAAAAAAGCAAAGAAGAAGTCAAGGGGAGCTGCCAGCGCTGTAGAAAGGATATCGTCAAGTGAGATTAAAAAGAAAGAGCGCAAGACAACAAGCAGTGTCAAGCGTAAGAAAGAACATTGGTATATGAAGTACAGATGGTTCTTTATAGACGATAATACTCTTATAATAGGAGGAAGGGATGCCAATACTAATGAAGAAATAATCAAGCGAAGAACAGAACCTTACGATATTGTATTTCATGCTGAGATGCCGGGAAGCCCTTTTTTTGTTATTAAGGGAAGCAAAGGGAGATTGTTTACTGAGGATGAAAAGCAGTTTGTGGCTAATGCAACAGCTTCATATTCCAGAGCGTGGAAATATGGTGTTTCTTTTATCGACATATTTTGTGTCGCTCCCACACAGGTTTCCAAGAAGGCTAGGGCAGGAGAGTATCTTAGCAAAGGTTCTTTCATGATTAGGGGTAATAAGGAGTTTTATAAGGGAATATTATTATTGTACGGCTCCATTATAACTCTAGACTCTTCATCATATATTATGATTACTCCTCAAGAGCGAGACGATTCTTTCGTAAGAATAATACCTGGTAGTATGAAGCCTAGCGATGCTGCAAAGTCAATACTTAGTAATTTGGACAACAAAACAGATATAAACGCTGATGAAATTATATTATCGCTTCCTGCAGGAAATGTGGAGTTAGAGTTCTTAAAAAAGAGGGGTGAATCCTCTTGATAAGAGGACAAGTATCTTTTTTTATCATTATAGGAATACTCATTGTTCTGTTAACAGCAACCTTGTTGTTTTTATATATACCTGATGGTACTGTAAGCACTCCTCCAGAGTTCCATGAACTGGAAATTATTCTTAGAAGCTGCAGTGAAGAGGCATTAAACGATGGCATTATTAGAGGCTCTCTTTTGGGAGGTCATCCTGAGCTTGCAAGAGTACTGGATGGTATCAGAGAGTCTGACATTCCTTTGCTGGCATCGCAGCCAATCGCATTCACCAACAATCATGAGCCTGTTCCTTACTGGACTTACTATAAGATGGCCTGCCATGACGATTGTGTTATGACTATGAAACCTAAGATTACAGGTTTTTTCAGCAGGAGAACATATAGTTATGATAGTAATGACATGAGTGTTGAAGCGCAGCTTTCAAGATATTCTTCCAGTATCGCCAGAGACTGTGTTATTGAACGTATCGCAGATGATGATACTTTTTCTTTAGACAGTATTGATGTTATGATGAATATTATATTGTCTGACATTAATCTTCAGTACGAAACAAGAATGACAGGGAGTATCAGCAGGGGAAGTGCTACTATAAGCTCTCTGCAGTCAAGGGGAAGTTTTGACACTTCTTTCAAGAGACTTTATGATGCGGCAAGCAAGATTAGCGCTATGGAGTCCGGGACAGGTTTTTCCAGCTTTTTAATAATGGATATAATATCTTTGGATAACAGCCCTAAAGGAAGGTATCCGCCTATGTGGGCTTTGGACATGAGTTATTCCATTAATAGTTGGACCTCGCGCCAAGTATCAGAAATGCTTTACGAGGATATCACTAATTATTTTAGTTTTGTTAGGCTTTCTGATTCCAGTCTTTTGTCTTCAGACGATTCTTTGATACCTTATGAGCTTAGGAGGACTATTATGGATATTAGGGATGATGGCACTCCTGTAGGTGATGATATGATTCTTACTCATTTGCCTTCTTATGCTGCTCCTACCGTTTCTTTCAGGGGCAGGAGCATTGTAATGGGAGAAACTTTGTCTATTCCTATGGATCTTATTGCAAGCATCATACCCTTAAGGTCTTACAGGACATATTATGATATTAACACTCCTACCATCTATGAGCTTAGGAGCAAAACTGATGGTCTGGTCTTTAGATTTGCAGTTGAATCTGTGATAAAATCGAATATGCCAGTATATGACACTAGCCTGGCTCCTGTAACTGCTGGAGATTACATATCTGACGATTTCCCTGATATTCATGCATTATCCATGGCCTATTGTGACTCTCCTCAAGGCTCACTAGTCTCATTTGATGTTATTGACGGCTCTACCGGATCGGCAGTAAGTGATGCTATGATATCATTTGCTTGTGAGCAGGAATTCTGCTCTTATGCTTACGATAGCAGTCCTATAAGGCTTCCCGTATGCATGAATGCGGATATTACTGTACATCACGATTCTTTAGCCTTTGGCACAGTATCCTTGGACACTGTTGACTACGATATTCCTAAGAGTGCTTTGCTTATTGGATATGAAGCAAGCACTGTGCCAGTAGATATTAGGTTATTGCCCTTATCACTTATAAGAAACGATCCTTATTATAGTACTACAGGTATTGCTCCAAGAACATTACAAGGAGAGGAGTATGCGATAATATTATTAAGGAATATTGATACTGAAAGTCAGCATGCAACCATTGTTACCCGTCATGGAATGAGTCAGGAATTATTGCTAACGCCAGGCTTCCACACCCTTGACATAATGGTTTTGAGAGATATTGAACTTTCTACTGTAACAATTCCTGAAGACAACAGATGTACTGTCAGCCTTTTTGGAGGACCTTGCCTTATTGGAAGTTATACTATTGACCGGGTAGACTTGGAGGACACTTTAGTATTGTCTAGTGTTTCATTTGGGGAGCACGAACCGATCTATATTCCTCCTGCTATTGCTACTGTACCACATACTGTTAATATGATTGTGCCCATAGTCGATTTGCAATCCATATCACAGTCTAATAGGATTATAGAACACTTGTCAGTAATGGGAGATATGGATTATATTATGCGTTCGGAAGGATTTGTGGAGGTAAGTTAAGCATGAGAATTATTGTTATTATACTACTAATATTATCGTTCACCATATTATTGTCTTCTCCTGTGCTTGCTTCCAGTATTGTTGACCTTCAGTTTTTGAGGGATGGGAGTCCTGCAGGCAAAACAGGGGGTATGCTGTCCGACATTCGCCTTGAGTTCACCAGTCCTGTAAACAGTGATGACGTTGAAATTAGTATTTACGCAACTGATACTATAAGCTTTAATCCTACATATTGTGATGGAATATATTGTTATGTTGAAGGCCTATACATCTCTTCGGCTGGAAGACATGAAATTGAGGTAAAGCATTTTTCTTCCTTCGACCATTTCACCGTAACTATTGATACCGGTAGACCAGTAGTGTCAGGGCTTAGATTGTATAAGAGTGGCAGTACTTGGATGCTTGAAGGAAAAGTATTTGATCCTATAGCAGACTCTAGTGACATTCCTGGCTCTGGAATATCATCTATAGAGATAATAAAAGAGGGCACTGTAGAAGAAACGATTAGTCCTGGATTGGATGCAGAATATGATATTGCAATTAATGCTCCTTTTGATGTTATAGGACCAAGTGTGTCTTTTACTGTTAGGGCTTATGATGCTGCTGGCAATGTAGGACAGGCTATATTTAATGCTGCTATAGACGAGAATCCTCCTGAGATTATTAGTGTTAATGAAGGCTCTACTACATGGTATGCTAATACTGAGGGGAGGCTGGCTGTAAATATTGTCATTAGAGAGGATGAAAGGGTTGACACTGATAATTCTTATGTTAGGATAGGATCTATAACCTCTCCTATCAGTTATTGCAATAGTATAGATAGTGATGTGTATAGCTGTACTGCAATACTAAATGTTGATACTGGAATGATAGGAGATTCTCATAATGCTATAGTGCATGTCAGGGACAGGTTTGGAAATCAGGACGAGAATACTTATAGCATTACTATAGAAGTTGATACTACCAGGCCAAGGCTATTAGACTTGTGGTCTGATGCACGCAGTTATAGCGAGCCTGCTGAACCATTCCTTTCATCGGGAGAATTTTTTGCTGAGTTTGAAGATGCTCCTTCAGGAATGGATCCTACAAGAACTATAGCAAGAATTACCAGTCCCTATGATATCGAAATAAGTCCTGATAGGTGCGTAATGGACGGTGGTCTGGCTAAGTGCTACTATAAAGTACTAGACACTACTAGGGGCGCAGTTACTACTCGCATAGTAAGAGGTTATGATAATAGTGGTAACATGATGCATTCTACTACATTGGAAAGATTGTTTCATATTGACAATAGTCCTCCTGTAATAACTGTTGGCATTGGAAGTCCAACAGCATATAGCACTGACAATGTTGTTACTGTGCATTCAGGCTCAGCGTTCCATGCGCGTATAGCTGCAGTTAAGGATTCGGGTAGCAGGATATCGAGAGTTATGATAAAGAAGTATAGTGTGTCTACAGGAGAGCTATTATATGAAAATAGGATGGAAGGAAATGAATGCACTATTAGAATCAATACTATGGTATGCGATTATTCTGGCAGTGATATTACAGAGGATATTCGTGTTGAAATCAAGGTTTATGACGGGGCAGGTAATAGTGCGAGCGTTACCAGGAATGTGAGGACTGGAGACAGCCTAATGGGCAGTACTACTTGGAGAGTAATATCAATGACTTCCAGGCCTAGCTACTATTTTACTGGCATACCCTCACAATTCTCTATGACTATAAAATTGTATCCTCAAGGATCACCTCCTGGCACTAGCATAGGAAGGGTTGGTCTTTCAAGATGCACTTCAACTAAAGGATCAATTACTGACAGTTATGCTTCTTCGAGCAGCAACAATATTAAGGTTAGCGGCGCACTGGCTACTTCCCCTAGTGAAGGTGGAATAGTAAATATTTCCTGTGACTTGGATGTTTATGCTCAGAGAGGAAGATATATTTCTGATGATAGTGAAAGGATAACTGTTAATTTCTCATTGGCACAATATAACAGCATGGCCAATCCTAACAGTCCGTATAATCGGGGTTCTGACAATACTCTGTTTAGTGGGCTTTCAAGCCCTTCAGCCATTGATGTTTTAGGAAAGGCAGAAGAGTTTATTAGGATAGGAGAGGCTGTATGCAAGGCTTATGCCATTCTGACTTCTGGTTCTATAATATTGGATACTGTTGCTGCTGCAACTGGTGACATAGCATCACCAGTGGAGCCTGCTGCAAAAGCAGTTGATGAGGCCACTGACAAATTCGGTGACTTTGCCGAGAAGGCTTGCAGTTACATTACTTGTGAGACTCCTGGGGCTGAGAAAGTATTGTCTTTCTATGACAAACTGGAAGGAAAGGTTATAGGCAACCTTACTGATATTGGACTATTTCACCTTACTCATTCAGGCAGAAGAAATGTCCAGGACTCTCTGATACAGTCAGTGTTATCTGTTTGTGTTCCTGGAATAGTAAAGAATGTTCGTAAGTTCCAGCAGGTTGAATGCGGTTATGCTTTATGCCTGCTCGATGCTGATGAGGGAAAAGTGCCTGCTGCTATGTGCGAGTACGGAAAGAGCACTGCTTATTGTGAAGCTTATGCCTCTGAAGTATTTGCAGTTGTTCCTTACGGCCTAATAGTAAAGGATGCTGGCTTTAATCTTAATAGCTTATTGCAGCGTCCTATTACTGTTGCAGGAGGTTTTCTTATGAATCAATTGCAAAAGAACTCTCCTACATTGAGGTATGCCTTAAAACTCGTTAAATTTGCACAGGAGCTGGCACCCATATTGGGAATAAATTTTGGGGTTACTCATGAGACTCCAGCAGTGGACTACTGTGATATGCTTGAAAGCAGGAGGGCATAAAAGAATTTATAAAAGAAAGGTGCATAGGTATTGGTTATGAATAGTACAAAAAAGCATTTGATAGTAACAGTGGCATTATTGTTCTTAGTCTCTTCAACCTCTGTTGTTGCCTTTGATGTAAGCCAAGCGCTTGATGCTATTAACAGGATACAAAGGGTTGCTGACAGCGATGATAGGTATGCTGCTGCAGTAGAGATAGGAAATATGGCTTGGGGACTGTTTTGTGGGTGTGCTACTACCAATAGTTGTGAGGGCATAGGGGCATTTTTTTGTGCAGATCTGACTGATCCCGCACTAATAGACAGCGAAGGTCTTAGGTGGGCTTCTAGAATACTAGGCAATCCTGAGCAAGGTATATGCGCTCTTGTTAACCAGAACAAGGCATATAATGTTGGTCTTAGCGTTGATAATACGGGTATGAACTCTTCGTTTCAGAGACATGTTAACGCTTATGTTGAGGCGGCAAGAGCTTATAACGAGGATACTATGGAGTATACTTATTATTATAGCTTTAATTTTTTTCCTACAAGCGCTTATAATTCTACTGATGTTAAGTTCTACGTAATGCAAGGTTCTAGTCGCATAGATCTTCCCACTGAGGTTATACCAGTGACTGACCAGGGTTTTAGGCATAGGTATACAACTAATAGTAAGCAATTGTATGACAAAGCATGCATGAGGTTCACTAAAGGCAATCCTGACGGCTTTGCTAGAAACACTCTTTGCGCTAGGGTGACTGCAATATGAAAGGCCAAGTATCATTTTTCATTATTATAGGCATACTTGGGGTTATTGCAGTAGTAGCAGGAATGCTCATATTCAGCACTCCTACTACTGTTACTCCTCCTTCAGAGCATACGTCTGATTTTGTGACTCTGAGGAGCTGTATTGATTCCGAGTTTGCAGACTCAATACTAGTGGCAGCCTTGAACGGTGGGATTATTGAGATGTCTAGTTATCAGAGAAGGAATGGGGCCTTTTTTGAGCCGATACCCGGATATGAGTTCCCATTATGGAATAAGAATAGCATATCTTATATTCCTGACAAGTCCGAGTTAGAGGCAGGACTTGAAAAAGAGCTTTTAGATAGAATAGAAGAAAGATGTCTTAGAGAGTCAGGTATAGACCCTAGGACTACTGCTCAAGTATCAGTAACACTATCAGAAAACTCCAATAATGCAGAGGTGGCGTTTGAAGGCGAGTTTATAGAGGATGGTTCTAGGACCAGAATACCAAGTGTAAGAGTTGACAATAATCTCCCACTATTACAAACTTATAATGTTGCTGTGTCATTAGCTGAGCACCTTCTTAGTTCAGGCATTTTAGTAGGATTGAATCAGAACATTATAGAATTATCTCCTGATGTCCCCACTAGTGGAATGAGTTTTAGCTGCAGAACACAACAGTGGCGTAAAAGCCAGGTTCAGAAAGATTTTGAGAAAGGTCTTGAATTGTATGCTCCTTATCTCAGGTTTGACAATAACCCAAGCGTAGTAAGTGATATAGCATCCAGACATTTTACTTTTGATGTACCTGCAGCCAGAACTCCGGGGATAGATGTCCGTGCCAATTATCATAACAGTTTTGGGATGCTCTTCGACGCTGAAAAATCTCAGGGGGATATCATGACCAGTTTTGTGACTATGAATCCTGACAGTCCGGGTATTTGTCAAAATCATTATAGTTTCTGGTATAGTGTCGAATACCCTTTAGTTTTTACTGTTCAGAACAGTGGTTCTTCTATTCCTTTTGAGTTCAGGATGGCTTTATATAATGAGGTTTACAGAAACATTTTGGACGAGCCTCCAGCCCGAACAGGTGTGCAGGATTATTGTAGGGACACTACTTTCAGGCGAGCAAAAATCAATCTTAGGGATGATCAAGGAACAACTATACTAAATGCGTTTGCTAGGATAAGGTGTGGCAATGAAGAGTGTGTTGTCAGAACAGACTCTAACGGTATTATTAATGACTATCTTCCAAGAAGGTGCATTAGGGGCACTATGACTATAGAAAAAGAAGGCTATCAGACTGCTACAGTTAATTATGATGCATCTGACTTTACCGGTTTCAATGGACAAACAGTAGTAATGTCCAAGCTTCGGACGATTAAGCTCTCTTTTAGCAGTGATGATTATGATATTAGTAGCTTCTTTTTTACTCTTGTTCATAATGGCAGGTGGACTACTTTTGATATTGACACTGCAAGAATATCAAGAGACTACATAGACGTAGAATTTCAGATACTGAAGGTCGAGCCAGCAGGCAATCTAGTAGTAGTTTATGGTCCTGATACTATTCCCAATAATGATGATTTAACTATTAATATTAATACCCAGCGCTTATATGACGGACAATATTCAACGGCAGTGGATGTGGTGAGGAATGACTAAGAGTATTTATATTATGTTAGTGTTGTTAGGACTTACATTATTGTTTAGTCTGGACGCTTACGCTACCTTGCAGTTTCAGGACTGTGTTACTGCAGACCCTTATTTTAGTATAACACTAGATCCTAGCAATCCCAATCGTTCAGTCCAATCAATACCAAGACTTGACTTTACTGTTGATACTCTTGTAAGAATAACTTCTGACTCTTCTGTTACTGTAAGAAGGGTTGATTTTGGATTGCTTCCTACTATGGATACTAGAATTAACAGTCTTACAGACCAGAGAGTTACAGGCTCAGACTATCTGCTTTATGTTAATGCTAGGTTTAATGATAATGCACATAAAAATGATTCTGTAGGGAATAATGTGAGGATTAATGGCATTGCAGCAAGAATAATGTATGATGATGCCAACGGAAATCTTGACATGACATACATATGTGTTCCTCCTATCACTCTTCGTATTACTGGCAGCCAGACTAGTCTTCCTGAAGAAGTTGATAAAAGAATCAAGGAGATAGAAAAGAGGATTGAGACTGCTGAAAAGATACAATTGGTACTTGCTGTCATGAACCTTATGTCCACGTTCTCTTGCCAGGAGAAGACAAATGAACTGAACATAGCAAAGAGTGTGTTCGAAGCAAATTGTAATATGATACATGAAGTATTGAGAAACATTAGCCTTTCTATTAATGATACAGATGCATTATGTGTTGATACTGATAATAGTTCAGCATTACACATAGATAATTGTAACTTATGCATCAACTATTACAACACTCTTGTTGGTCTTAAGACAGAAACTGCTAATGCATGCCAAAGGCTAGAATGCAGTGACATGATATCTTTTGCCCATTTTAAAAACACGTTCCCTGGGGATATTATAGGGCTGAATTATTGTGATGAGAATAAAGACTATTATGATGCTGCTAAGTGCGAGAAGCAGTATAGGGCTTCAGAACAGCCGAAATGCTGGCTACAAGATCCTGTAGAACTATCTAAGAATGCTGAGAATCCCGCTTCAGGATTCAATCCCCTTGGATTTATTACGGGTTTTGACTTTTGTTCTGACAAGAGAGATCCAATACAAGTTATTAAGAGTCCTGCTAACGATCTTTTTAGCTCTCTGACATGTGGATGTTTTCCAGGCTTATTGGGATGGTCTGACCTATATTTAGACAGCCTAAAAATGGAACTACAATGTGTGAAGGGAGCTACTAGCAGGAATTTGAGCACTTGTAGAAACGCTTTATTTGTATTCGGATGTGATATGTTAATTAATGCTCTTACATGCGGAGGAGTCAATTTCGGAATTCACAATAACGATGCAAGGTTCTTGTTCAGGCATTCTGATGGCTCATCGATTGACATGTCAGACCTTACTCCTCAGCAGATCAGAGAATATATTAATGACGGTTATACGACTATGATTAGTGGTTCTGTATCATTTGACACTTCCGAACTGATACATAATGTTTGTTCTTCAGTATTTGGAGACAAGGATGTTGATTGGGCTGAGACTATACTGAGCGGTATCGATGTGGGCTCCACTGATGTTATCTCATTATGTCCTACTGGAAGCGTTAGGGGACCTTGTTATTGCGGGAGCGATTTTGAAAGCGCCACCATAAACTGCGGCAACACGCCATCTAACAACTATTGTGATTTTTCAGACGGCAATCCTACTGGGGAATGTACAGGTACAGTAACTATACCAGTGCCTGAGCCTTCTATTGATGTAGATTTTCCTGCAGATAACGATGTAGAAGTGGACGAGAATGATTATAATCAAGGTGATAATCCTGATATTATCGATTCTCAATATAGTGCCCAGTATTATCATAGAATGTCTGCAGATGTTCCAGTTAGGGTTGAAGATTGTGTACGTTACTTAGACGGAAGGGGAGTTTATATTAGGGTAAGGTCTTTTTCAGATTTTAGGATTACTGATTACTATATCAGACTATATAATCGATACCATACGACTACTAATAGTGGGAGTATTCATAAGTTCTTTTGTTTAGACGACAATCGCAATAAAGTTAATAGAGGTACACACGTCGTTAGGATAGAGCACGATGAGAGTGGCAACCAGTTGCCGCCTGAACAACAAACACCATTTGATAATAGTAATGCTGTAAGGGCTACTGAGGCTCAAATAAGCTCTCTAGCCAGTATGATAACTACAAGGATTATTAATGAGTGCAAAGATTTGGGAACGCGGCAGGATCAATATACAAGAAGTGGGGCATATAGTAATATTAGAACTGCGACTAATAGTTATATAAACAGCTTTGCAACATGCATTGCAGACTATAACCAGTATCCACAATGCAGACCAGCACCATATCTTTTCGATAGTGCAGATAAGAACACTGCAAAAAATCGTTTAATCGAAGAAATGAAAAAACAATTAGAAGATTATGATAGAATCCGGGCCCTTCCTATACATGGTGAGCCTGGATCTAATGATATCTCTTTTTCAGATATTGTTATGAGAGGATGCATTCATTATTTAGAAGTATAATGATATGCTTTGTAGTAAAAGTATGCGATATTCGTCAGTTAGATTAAAGATTACTGTTCTTTCCAGATGCTAATGCGCCAATTGTAGCCTTTAGGTTGGCACATAGCACACTCTTCCCAACTTTTTCTAGAGAGCTGATATTAGAACAACATTTATAATATGAACAATGTTCCATTTATTCTTATGGAAGAAGCGCCTGATATTATCAACGGGGAGACATGCCCTATATGCCACCAAAACACTCTTATACTCACAGAGTCTGAGAGGGATATTCCTTTTTTTGGCGTAGTCTACTTATTCAGCATGAATTGTACTAATGATGAGTGCAAGTACAGCATGAGTGATGTTGAGACTGTAGAGTCTCATGAGCCTACAAAATATTCTTTGGAGGTTAAGACTATAGAGGATCTTAATGCACGTGTTGTTAAGAGCAGCGAGGCAACTGTTAAGATTGGCAGTATTGCATCTATAGAGCCTGGTTCTGCAAGCCAAGGCTTTATTAGTAATGTTGAAGGCGTTCTTAAACGTATGTTGAGACAGATGGAATCTTTTTATGAGAGCGAAGATGATACTGCTATAAAGAACAAGCTGAAAAATAAGATAAAAAAGCTTAAGAGAGTCATGACCGGTTTTGATCCTATTACTATTACGGTTAGTGATCCTAGCGGCAATAGCGCTATTATTCATGACAATGCTGTAATAACCCCTTTGAAGAAAGGGAAAAAGTAGGAAGAGAAATAATAATATGTTATTATAAGCCGTTCATAGACTTGTATTGATAGTACGCTTTTTCCATTAGTATGGGAAGGCTTGTAACATCGTATTCTACGTATTCTGATAGTATGCCTAGATAGTGTTCATCTCCTGTAGCCTTGTATGCCCTCCAAAGTCTTATTGGGTCTCCACTACTTACATCATATGACATGCTCCTTATTATACCCATATCCTTTTCTATCTTCTTTAATCCTCCACTATATCCAATTGTTCTTAGTAAATGCTTTAGGTCTATAACTATTTTTCCTACGATACTAATATTATATTGCTTGATTAATAATGGAAGGTCATAGCTCTTCCCATTGTATGTTATTATTCCTTTGGCCTTTACTATTAATCCTAGTATGATGCTGCTGTCAGTATTGTCCCCTCTTATTATTCTGGTATTTTCTCCGTCAGAGAGTCCTATTATTGTTATTCTGTTTGTTTTATGGCCGTAGCTCTCCAAATCTATATACAACAAGTCTTCCTTTATCATATGATAACATCTGTAATGGAGTCTTGAAGGCATTATTCTAGTAAAGAACTCGTAGTCTTCTTCCTCTATTTTTGACTTATAAAGCCTTATCTTATAGTCCATATATGCTTTCTTGTTAGATGATATTCCATTAATGCTATCTCTTCTTAAGAATGCATCCCAGTCTTTAATGCCACTTTCCCACAATCTCTTTTCTGTAAGGCTTCCTATTCCTTTGAATATCTGGAATGTGTTTTGTATCATAGGCTGGGCAATGACTATTTTTATAAAAGGATATTGCCTCTTAGTCTTATGGAGTCTAACACTGATGATAGGAAAAAGAGTCTTGGCATTACTGTAAGGAAGTCTGATAATATGAGCGAATGGTATACTCAAGTAGTATTACAGAGCGAGCTTGCCGACTACAGTCCGGTGTCAGGATGCATTGTTTACAGGCCGCTATCATATGCCATTTGGGAGAATGTCCAGAGAATATTTGATAGTATGATTAAGTCTACAGGTCATAAGAACGTATATTTTCCTATGCTTATTCCTGAAAGCCTAATGAATAAGGAAGAAGAGCATATTGAAGGTTTCGCTCCTGAAGTAGCATGGGTTACTAGGGGAGGTAACTCTGAACTTTCTGAGCCTTTGGCTATTAGACCTACTAGCGAGACTATTATTTATGATAGCATGAGCAAGTGGATTAGGAGCCATAGGGACCTTCCACTGTTATTAAATCAGTGGTGCTCAGTAGTTAGGTGGGAGTTCAAGCATCCAAGGCCCTTCCTTAGAGGTAGGGAATTCTTATGGCAAGAAGGTCATACTGCTCATACAACCTATGAGGAGGCTGTAGAGGAAGTGATGATGATACTCGAATATTATAGGACTATATTGGAGGATTATTATGCTATGCCAGTGCTTATAGGTAAGAAGAGTGAACAGGAAAAGTTTGCAGGCGCTCATTATACTCTTGCATGCGAGGCCATAATGCCTGACGGCAAGAGCCTGCAGGTATGCACTTCACATCATATGGGAACCAATTTTTCTGAGGAGTTTGACTTACAGTTTTCTGATGCTGATGGTCAGATTAAGCACGCGTATACCACTTCGTGGGGTATTAGCACTAGGACTATTGGAGGTCTAATACTTGTTCATGGTGATGATAAAGGATTAATTATTCCTCCTAAGATTGCTCCTCTACAATGTGTTATAGTTCCTATCTATAATGATACTACTAAGAAAGATGTGTTGGAGTATGCTAACACTGTCAAGAACATGGTCGAGAGTGTCTGCACTGTATCATTAGATGCAAGAGACTATGTAAACCCGGGATATAAGTATAATGAGCATGAGCTTAAAGGCGTTCCTATCAGGATAGAGGCAGGTCCTAGGGATATAGAAAACAACAATGTGATTATGGTTAGGAGGGATACTGGTGAGAAGAAGATTGTATCACTGGATGAGATTTCTGATACGATTGTATTCATGCTCAATGCCATTCAGGAGAATTTGTATAAAACTGCTAAGGAAAGGCATGATGCTATGATACTATTAGCGAGAGATTATGATGCTCTAGAAAAAGCAATATCTGATAAGAAGGTGGCTTTCAGCCCTTTTTGTGGCTCTGCAGAATGCGAATCGACTGTTAAGGACAAGACTGGTGCTATCTCATTGGTTTTTCCTCTCATGCAGCCTCATGGCAAGTCATCTTGCATTATATGTAATGCTAAAGGATCCGACTATGCATATTTTGGAAAGAGCTATTAATAAAATATACTTTTTACTACACTAACTATCGGTTTTCACTATTATATAGAAACAACAACCAAAATATTTATAAATAGTGAGTACTCTCTAGTAGTTAGTAAGTCAGTGGTGTGGGTGACGATTCTTTGCAACCCGATCACCCCTCTGCGAATAACTGCCCGCACCACTGCTACTGTCTTTCTTATATCCTAAAGGAATTACGAATTAGCTAATAATGTATCTGCAAACTATGTCAAAGCAATCATATATAAATTAGAACACTGATTAGGACGCATGAAAGTATTAATACTCTTTGCAGGTCTTCCAGGAACAGGAAAAAGCCACATAGCAAGGATACTGTCCAAAAAAATAAGATCATACTATTTCGATTCTGACAAATTTAGCAAGGATTTTCTAAAAGACAATAATATTGAATCATTAAACGCAGACGAAGTTTTGCGCTTAAGAATAGAGTCTCAGAAAAAGAAGATTAAGCATATTCTTATGCTGTATGAGAAGCACGACATAATAATGCTGGATACCTGTTTTGATATTCTTGAAGCAAGAAAATTATACTACAATCTGCAAAACAACAAGAATATGAGCATTAGAATAATAGTACTGGAGGTAAAATGCACTGTTAACACGAGCAAACAAAGAATACTATGCAAAGAGCATGAGCATGATAGGATGATAGGGACGAGCAAAAGCCGATGGAAAACATATTTAAGGATGAGAAAATCATGGACTCCTATCATGCATAAGAATCACTTTGTCATTGACTCTGACAAGGACATACTGCCACAAATAAGCGCTTTCATAGAAAAATTCGAGCTTTCTTAATGATTATGTTAGTCTGAAAAGTCTATTTTTGCATGCAGTTCCAATAGCATGGCAGCGCTCCATGACTGAGCCCAGCATCCTCTAGGCTCTTGTACCTTAAAGCTTGTAATCTCACTGCAATATCCTATTGTTCCTTGTTCCGAAAGGTCTATAATGGCAGCATCATATATTTCTCTTGCAATATCTCTGTACTTCTTCCTGTTCAAGTCTAATAATGATATGGCGGCTATGCTATTAATATAATACCAGCTATCCCCCCTATGATACGACTTGTTATTTATTCCAGTATGATAAGACTCAAATAATTCGCTTTTAGGACTGATGCTTGCAAACAATCCTTTAACATCCTTATTATAGATATCTTCGATTGTATTGTCAAACGCATCTTCCCATTCCTTCTTTTCTAATAGTCTTGGACTGTAATAGTATGCGAGGAATACGTTAGGAGTAATATCTTTGGCAGGACTGTTATCGATTGTTATATGGTCTGATATTATGCCGTTGTTTATGAATTTCTTTCCTACTTTTTTCTTTAGAGCGTCTTTCTTTTTTCTATACTTTGCCTTAACAGTCTCTTTCTTTTCTGTCTTTTCCATAAAAGAGTATGCCCTGTGCATTAGTGCCTGTATCTCTATGCAAGCGCCCCTCCTAAACTCATTATCCCCTGTATCCATCCATGTCTCTAGTGTTTCACTCCATACCAAGCCTTCCCTTGTATGATCTGACTCTAATCTCCTTATTATCCTTCCAGCTATAGTCCTAAGGCTCTTTCTTTCTGTTTGACTAAAGCTATCATAAGCCTCGTCAAGCCTCATTATTGCTATTAGGGGAGCGTCTATGCTTCTTAGTATTCCTTCAGGTATGCTCATAGTATCCCTGTCAGTATGCCTTAATAGGCTGCTGATAATTTCTTTATACTCTTCTATTAGTCCTGCCAGCCTGAGTCCGTGTAGACTAATGCCAGTGTCTCGTGACCAGCTCTGAAAGAACCAGGGTATTCCTGCCATCATAGTATAATACTTCTTTTTCATGCCAGACTCTAGCGTTACCGATTTTATATGATGTCCGAGCATTGATATTAGCATGCCTGAAAGGTCATTAATGCTGTTTTGCATATTATCCTCGTCAGGAGCGCTTTCTATGAAAGACTCAGGATGGTCTTCGGCTATTATTATCCTGTGCTGGCTAATGAACCTAAAAGGGGCATAACCATAATGGCTTTTTATTGTCTCTCCACGCCTCTCGTCATGTCCATCTTTAAACTCATGCCACCATTCTATCCTCTCAACCTGCGCATCGTCTTGCGCGCTTTCAAACATTATCTTATAATGGGTATCGAGATCATACACATCAGTTTCCTCTCCTCTCTTAGTGAAGTCTATATTGTATGACTGACATTTAGAATACCTCTTTTTCCTCTTTTGGTCATGATATTCACTAATATTGTAATTTTTATGAAAAGCTCCTATATCGTAAGGATGCCTAGTATCAAGCCATATCGTCCCAGTAAAAGACCTGTTAGCGTGTATTACCAAACTGTTAACACTCTTGTTCCTGCTGGTAGCGCATTTAACCGAGTACCTTATTATTAATCCTGACTCGTATACGATTATTGCTTCGGTAGGCCTTATGTGAGTTTGGACTATGGGAGAATGCTCTTCTATATCTATTCTATCCATTATTTTTACTGGATATACGTTGACTCCCTTGTTCTTGTAGAATGTAAGTCCATCATACCTTGATGACTCTTTTAATGGGATGCTGAATGTAGCGCCTTTTCTCATAATCATTATCCTGTCAGGATTAGCATTTTCTATCCTATTACCGGCAATATACCATTCCATAAATTATAACCCGACTATTTGGAACCCCTAAGGTGGTGCGCCGCTCTTTCAGGGCTTATGTCATTAACTATTAGCCCTCCTCCTATTTCAAGTCCCGCCCATGTCTGTCTACGAGGCAGTATCTCTATGTGAAAGTGCAGTCCCGAAAATTTTTCTTTGTATGCTTTTGTTAACGGCTCATAATGTACTACCAAGTTATAGTGCAGTCCAATGTTCTTGAGCCTTTTTACAACGTATAGTATGGCATCTGACAATCCTTCATAGTCTTTTGGCAGGAATTCCTGGAATGAGCTCTTATGCATCCTGCTCATTATCCATGTCTCAAAATTGTATCGTGAAGCGTACGGCGCAAATACAATAAATGACTTATTCTCATAAATGAATCTTGGACCCTTCTTTTCTGCCTGCAATACATCACAATAGACGCATCTTCTCCTGCTCCTGAAATACCTGCTGCTCTCGCTTATCTCCTCTTCCACCCTGGGAGGTACGAACGGCAGTGCTATCAGTTGGCTGTGCTCATGTATTATGCTTGTGCCTGCCCTTGCGCCTTTATTTTTGAATACCAGAACATATTTTATGCCTTGGATATCATGATGTCTTTGTATCTCCTGCCCATAAACTTGTAATAATGATTCGAGCTGTTTAGGCGTAAAGTCTTCTATGTTCCTGTCTTTCTGGTTGGTTGCCACTATAACTTCATGAAATCCTTTTGCAGGTTTTGACTGGAAGAGAGCATCATATTTTTTGGGACCTTGATCTACAGGGGTAAGGTTGAACAATGGATACTTATTTTCGAACCATCGCATAGTCCATTTCTGCGGACTGCCAATTCTACCTATCTCCATAGGTGTTTTGTCCTCATTTCCAGGAAGGAAAGGATCATCTTTTTTTTCTTTAGGCTCTTTTTCTTTCATGGCGTATTCATGAGGCCTTTTAGACCTGTTGTCTGCTATGAGTACTTCAAAATCAAGCATGTAATCCTTTCTTATCTCATGAACAGGTTCTATTTCTGGAGGCTCATCTTTGTTCTTCTTATTATTCTTTTTGCTACTCACAATATTAGTATTAACCTTCTTTTTAGGAGTTTTTGCAGATGTCTTTTTTTTTGAGCTATTTTTTTTAGCAGTTTTTTTTACAGCCATACCCCACTTTAAAAACATAGCTCTTTAATAAATTTCTGTAATTACTATGGAATTAATATTTTCTCATTATAGATTCATTTTACAACATTTTTGCTTAACAACATCTTTACTATCTTTTTCTCGACTGATAAAACATTGTATCACCTGCAAATCCAAAACATTTATATACTTAATTCATCTGGTTTCTTAAATGATAGTTTAAAAAACAAATTGACCGCCGGTAGCCGGTCAATGCTAGTGAGCAGAATGAATGTACTTATGTTTGGATGGGAGTTTCCCCCGCTGGTGTCCGGCGGACTTGGGACTGCCTGTTATGGGCTCACTAAAGGACTTTCTGATGATGGCATAAATATAACATTCGTAATGCCTAATGCCCCAGGCAATATCAAATCTCATGTCAGGATACGTTCAGCCTCTAAGGATCACTGTACAAATTGTAAGGAGATTAGGATAACCACTACGCTACGTCCTTATATGAGCGCAACTTCTTATAGCGAAACATGGAACAAGACAATGCATAGCAACAAGATGTCCTCACTATACGGAAAGAATCTTTATGATGAAGTCCATAGATATGCAAGAGAAGCAGGTGCTATTGCAAGGGAAGAGGATTTTGATATTATCCATGCTCATGACTGGCTCACGTACAAAGCAGGCATACACGCTAAACTGGTTACAGGAAAACCCCTGGTCGTACATGTCCACGCTACCGAGTTCGACAGGACTGGGGGTAACTGCAACCAGTACGTGTATGACATAGAAAGGGAAGGCATGCATATGGCAGACCATATTATAGCAGTAAGTGAGTATACCAAAAAAACAATATGCACTCATTATGGCGTATCGCATGATAAGATTACTGTAGTCCATAATGGCGTGGACAATGGTATTAACGTTCCATACGCGTATGACAATCCTTTTGCTGGCAAGAAAGTGGTATTGTTTTTAGGAAGGCTTACTCTGCAGAAAGGCCCAGAATATTTCTTGCAGGCTGCAAGCAGGGTAGCTAAGAGTGATCCTGAAGCAGTATTTGTGATAGCAGGTGATGGTGACAAGATGCATGAGTCTATAGAATTGAGTTCCAGACTAGGAATATCTGATAAGGTATTCTTTTCAGGGTTCCTTACAGGAGAGGATGTTCACAGGGCTTATAGGATGGCTCATGTTTATGTCATGCCTTCAGTCTCTGAGCCTTTTGGCATTACCGCTCTAGAAGCGGCCGCTAATGGAACTCCTGTAATTGTTTCCAAGCAGTCTGGAGTCAGCGAGGTAATGAAACACGCCCTAAAAACAGATTTTTGGGATGTTGACAAGCTATCCTCATACATTTCATCCATATTAAGGTATCCCAGCCTTAAGAGCACATTGTCTGTGAATGGACAATCAGAGATTTCCATGATAGACTGGAAGAGCGCTAGCAAGAAGACTATAAGCGTTTACGATAAACTATTATCAGGTTATAGCAGGGCGTATACATGACAAGGGTAATGCTTTATTTCCAGCTCCACCAGCCTCATAGGCTATCAGATTACAGGATTTTTGATATAGGCAGTGGCAAAGACTATTTTGATGATGGGATGAACAGCCTAATTGCCAACAAGGTATCGTCTAATTGTTATATACCCGTTAGCAATATGCTATTAAAGCTGTTAGAAGAGATTCCTACATTTTCTTTTGCTATGAGCATATCAGGAGTCCTTATAGAACAGTTAAGAGAATATAATGATGAGGCGTATAATGCTATCTCACAACTCGCGTCTCATGATAGGGTAGAATTATTGTCTGAAACATATTATCATAGTCTATCATCATTGTTTGACGCGAAAGAATTCAAGTTTCAGGTAAATAAGCACAGGGATATGATAAAATCATTGTTTAATAAGAGCCCTGTGGTATTCAGGAATACTGAACTATTGCATTCCAACAGTATAAGCAGTCTAGCCAAAGAATTGGGTTTTAAGGGTATAATTGCTGAAGGGTGTCATGGGACTATTGGCGATAGGAGCCCTTATCATGTTTATGAGACTAATGACCATTTACCTCTTATTCCTAAAGCGAGCAAGCTCTCTGATGATATAGCATTCAGGTTTTCTAATAAGGATTGGGCTCATTGGCCTTTAACTCCCCAGAAATATTATTCGTGGCTCAAAACAATCTCAGAGTCTGGCGATACTATTAATATCTGTTTTGACTATGAAACGTTAGGAGAGCATCATCCTAAACAATCAGGGATTATGGATTTTATGGCACAGGTCATAAGACTGGTATCTAATGACAATAATATCGGTTTTGTAACTCCCACTATGCTTATAGAAAATGTTGCGCCTATAGGAATATCCGATGCTCCAGATATCACCAGTTGGGCTGATAAGGAGAGGGACGAGTCGGCCTGGCTTGGCAATGAACTGCAGATTACTGCTGCAAACACATTATATTCTCTGAAAGACAATGTATTGGCTACCAATAACGATAAAATAATGGAATTATGGCGTAAATTGCAGACATCAGACCATTATTATTATATGAGTACCAAGAATATGCTTGACGGCTCTGTCCACAAATATTTTTCTCCTTACGAGAGTCCTTACGACGCTTTCATGAGGTATATGAATGTAATGGAAGACTTTAGGACAATGCTATTAAGACACAATATGAGCAGCAATGAAAAAACAGACAATCTTTCACTCAAGAGTATTGACTAACTTTTTAATAATGTATAGGAATAAAATATGGCATACAATAAGATAATGGTAAGGAAGAATATGGAAAAGAGCATAGATGTTCTTAGGAGAGTGGATGAGGATGAAGCATTCTGGCTATGCTCTAATGTAATAGTCCATTCTCTTGAAGAGCTGGCTTTCGAGCTCTCAAGAGTAGAGGATAATGTCTTCAGATACCATATACATAGGAACAGGAATGATTTTGAGGAATGGATTAGGGACTGTATAGGCGATAAGGAACTTGCAAGGGATATTGCAAGGGTTAAGACTCGTGATACCCTGGCAAAGAAGATTGAAGCCAGGCTTGATGTATTAAAGAGCAGAAACCAGAGTCCAACCAAAAGAGCTATAAAGCTGAGCAGTCATTATAAGAGGATAGGCAAGGTTAAGAGCAAGACGCGATAATAGGGGTGGTAATAGTGAAAACACAGGAACTGATAGATGTGGGGGTTAAGCTTCTCTCTGACGTAAAGGACGAACATATATTTCATGCTGTTGATGGGAGGATACTCCAGAACATACATGATTTGGTGGCTCTTCTTGATACTATACAAGACGAGCATTTCTATCATCATGTAACTCAGGACAGGAATGATTTTGCATTGTGGATAGAGAATTGTATAGGCGACCTTGACTTGTCCCTTAAGATTAGGGATGCTCCTGACGCTCAGGCTGTCAAGGAAATTATAAAGCAGCGTTTAGAGGCTGTGGAAAAAGCATTGCTAGACTATGAGAATGAGACTATAAAAAAGAAAGAGAAGAAGTCCAAGGCGAAGAGCAAGATTAGTGTTGATTCTAAGCCAAAAAAGAAGAGGAAATCGAAGAAGAGCGAAGAGCCTGTTCCTGAAGAGGCCGTATTCGGCCATTCTGATATTCTTGGAGAGATAGAAAGGGCTATTAACGAGACTAAGGATAGAACTATAGCTTTAGAGAAAGCCATTATTGACAATGAGACTGCTATAGATGCTGTGCATGCTGCTAGCCAGAAACAATCATCAGGAGTTACCGAAAAGAAGTTTTATTGGGGAGACTTCCTGATAGGTTTTGCTTTTGGAACAATACTTGGCATTATTGCTACAGCCATATATTATGGTTTTATGCTATGAGAAAACAATTGATAGCATCCAAGGTACTCTCATTATTAAAATCAGAGTATCCTGATGCTACTGTAAGCCTATATTATAATAATGCTCATGAATTATTGTTCGCTGTCATATTGTCTGCGCAGTGCACTGATGAGCGTGTCAATAGCGTCACGCCTATGCTCTACAAGAAGTATCCTTTGCTAGAAGACTATGCTAATGCCAAACTAACTGATATTGAGAATATCATAAAAAGCACAGGTTTCTATAGGCAAAAAGCAAAGAGCATTAGGGACAGTGCCAGAATCCTAATAAGTGATTATTCAAGCAGTATTCCAAGAACCATAAGAGAGCTAATATTGCTTCCGGGAGTTGGACGGAAGACTGCTAATGTTGTATTATCAACATTGTATAATGAAAACCAAGGAATAGTAGTAGACACTCATGTCAGGAGATTGTCTTTAAGGATAGGTCTTACTAAGAGCAAAAACCCTGTAATCATTGAACAAGACATAATGAAGCTCTATCATCAAAAGGATTATGGCGTGATAAGCTTATTGCTTATTATGCACGGCAGGAGTATATGCAATGCACGCAAGCCAAAGTGTGGAAATTGCATAATATACGATTATTGTAAGTACGACAAGAAAGACCATTACAAAAACAGGACATTATGATATATTCAGAGATAGAATCCGAAAGGTATAAATATGATTCAGTAGTTTTCATTCTTTATGGTAAAATACAAGATTGTTTTCGATAGGGATAATTGCATAGGAGCATACGCCTGCATGGCTATAGCGCCTGACACCTGGCAGGAAGGGGATGACGGAAAAGCCATACTCGTAAAAGAATTCTTTGATGATGAAGAACTAAAATTACAGTTGGAATCAGCAAGGGCATGCCCTGTAAATGTGATAAAGATATATAATGAGGAGACAGGAGAAGAAATCCCACTATAATACTAGGTTATAGTTATGACAAACCATTATTTTACTTCTGAGTCAGTAACCGAAGGTCATCCTGACAAGATATGCGACCAGATATCTGATGCCATACTAGACGATTTGATACGGCAGGATAATACTTCAAGGGTGGCTGTGGAATGCCTTACTACTACTGGACTAATAATGGTTGCAGGAGAGGTTACTACTGAGGGGTTTGCTGATATTCAGAGGATAGCAAGGAATACTCTAAAACAGATAGGATATACTGACCCTTCATTCGGGATAGACTATCAGGATGCATGTGTCTTGACTGCTATTCACGAACAGAGTCCCGACATAGCATTGGGTGTTGATACAAAAACTAATAATAGTGGCGAGCAGGGTGCGGGCGACCAGGGCATAATGTTCGGGTTCGCATGTGACGAGACTAGTGAAATGATGCCGTTGCCTATAATGCTTGCCCATAAGCTTGCCATAAGGCTTGCTGAAGTTAGGAAGAAAGGTATTATCGGCTGGCTTGGCCCTGACGGGAAAGTGCAAGTTACTGTAGAATACAATGATGATATTCCTCTAAGGATTGAGAGTGTGGTAGTGTCATGCCAGCACAAAAAGAATACTGACATTTCGATTATTAGGAACGAAGTTATTAGCAATGTAATAATGCCTATACTAAAGGGTATGGTTGATACTAATACTGTATATCATATTAATCCTACAGGCTCTTTTGTGATAGGAGGGCCTGAAGGTGATACCGGACTTACGGGCAGGAAGATTATTATAGACACTTATGGAGGTTATTCCCGTCATGGGGGAGGCGCATTTTCTGGCAAAGATCCTAGCAAGGTTGACAGGAGCGCAGCTTATGCTGCAAGGCACGCTGCAAAGAACATTGTAGCAGCAGGTCTAGCAAGGAAGTGTGAATTGCAGTTGAGCTATGCGATAGGAGTTTCTAAACCAGTATCATTAAGGATAGATACTTTTGGCACTGGAACTGTAGACGACAAAATAATTCTTGAGGCTGTCAGGAAGACTTTTGATTTTAGTCCTGCTGGTATCATAAAGAATCTTAGGCTGTTAAGGCCCATATATCAAAAGACTGCCTGTTATGGACACTTTGGCAGGAACGACGATGATTTTTCTTGGGAGAAGACTGATATGGTTGATATTCTCAAGCAGAATATTGGCTAACAATTATTATTATTATTATTATTATTATTATTCTATGCTTCAGGCATCATTATTCTAAACCCAGAGCTTTCATTATTAGTTCTGGAGTGAATTCTTTAATATCATCATATTCTTGGCCTAATCCTATAAAGTATATTGGGGCTCTGGTAACATATGATACTGATAATGCTGCGCCTCCCTTGTCATCAACATCAGCCTTGGTAAGTATTATTCCGTCTATGCATATCTTTTGGTTGAATACTGTGGCTTGTTCGATTACGTCATTTCCTGCTATTGACTCTCCAACGAATAATGTTAGGTCGGGTTTAGCAACCCTCTTTATTTTTTCTAGTTCTTTTAATAGGTTGTCATTGCTGTGAAGCCTTCCCGCAGTGTCTATTAGGACTATGTCTGCTTTTCCTGACTCTGCATGCCTGATTGCATCGTATGCTACTGCTGCAGCGTCAGAGCCATAGTCCTGTTTTATTATCCTTACATCTATCTTCTTGGCGTGTTCTTCTAACTGTTGTATAGCTGCTGCTCTAAAAGTGTCTCCTGCTGCCAATACTGGTATTAGTCCATTATTCTTTATCTTGTATGCTATTTTTGCTATGGTAGTTGTCTTTCCACTGCCGTTAACACCCAAAAACATTATGGTATAAGGCTTCTTTTTCCTGATTAGGCTGTAAAAGTCTTCATGAGGAACGAATAATTCTATGATAGCGTTTGAGAGAGCCTCTCTTATTATCTCGTGAGGCTTGCTCCTCTGGATCTTTTCGCTCATAATCTCTTTTTTTAATGATTCTTTTATCTTTTCCACTACATCCAGAGCTGTATTGTTTTCTAACAATGCTATTTCTAGCTCTTCAAACATCCTATCAAACTCTTTTTCAGATATGTTCTTTTTTGTTATGCTGTCAGCCAGTTTAGTAAAGAACCCTCTCTTCTCTTTTACACTAGTATCCTGCATTATGATGTTCTCTTCTATGTCATCATATTCTTCTGTGGCAGGCTCTTTTTGGGGCTTAATGCCTATTTCTTTCTTCCGAGCCATTCTTTCTGACTCGTATTCTTTTTCTTGCATCCTTTCCTGACTAATATCTTCAGGGTCTATAGCCAGTGACTCTTCCCTGTATTCTTCTGTAAGGCCTTCTGATACTGACGGAGAATCCTCAATAACATTTTTTAGTGTAATGTCTTCTTCTAATGACTCTATTTCTTTTATATCATCTTGTTTTGTTCCTTTTTCTGTTACAGTGTCATCTTTAGTGGCAGACAATTCTTCTTCTTTTTTGAAATTGTCTACGAACCCTTTAATCTTGTTCTTTAGGAATCCGAACATTATTATCACTCTTTAACATCATTGTATAATCCTATAAGCTGTTCTTCTAGTGCTCTGAACTGTGACTGTAGCTCTATTATGCTACTTTCTATCTCCCCTATCTTTTTTGTAATGTATTCTTCTGTTTCTTTCCTCGTCTTTTCTACTAGTGTATTGCTTCCAACTCCTACTATATACCTGTCCTTGTCTACCATTTTTGCCTCTACGTATATTCCCTGGCTGAACTGTACTAGTATCTCTTCATTTTCATTAGCCTTAAATTGACCTAGCGCTACTTTTAGGCCTGCTAGCAGAGCTCTCTTTTCGGCCATCTCTTCTATATTATTGTTAATGCTCTCGAGTAACTGTTGCAATAGGGTTAGTCCTCTTAGCTTTTCTTCCATCGTAATCTCTTTGTCCATATTATCACTCTTTTTTATGATAGTCCTTCTGTTATGTCCATTACTTCTTCTGTTATGGAGTCTTGTCCTATTATTATACCGTTATTGTTATGTATTATGCCTGAGCTTATAAATAACTGCCTATTGTTTACTGTTGTTTCTATCAGTTCTATGGACAAATGTTTTTCCAGTTTCTTTATAGTCCTCTTTTCAAATATTGGGCTTATTATTCCTTTATTATTGCCTGCTATTATCATGCTTCCTATATTGTCAAATTCCTCATGTTCCACTATTAGTGTGCTTATTCCCAAGTCATGTAATGCTCTTATAATATTTTTATCAGTATTGCTGCTTATTATTGCTTTTTCTTTATTGATCCCTATAATATTGCGCAGGGCTGTTTGTGAAGTGTTTATGGTTAAAACTTTGAGTCCTGATTCTTTTTCAACCTTCTTTTTTTCGTGTTCGAATATTATGCTTGGCGCCAAGATTATTCCTTTAGCTTCTATTAGGAACAGTCCCGGATAAGGCGTTCCTGCAATGCTTAGTGAGACTATTCTAACCTTCAGTATTCTTTCTATCATCCTCTTCTGCTCTGTTCTCAGCCTTATTCCTGAAAACAGCACTTCTCCTACGCTAAAGAAGTATAATCCTATATTGCTATCGGCATGTATGCTTAAAAGTCCCGTCTCTTTCATAATTCTACTACCTTATCGTCTATTAGGTCTATTAACCTTACGCCAACTCCTAGTTTTAGTACGGCCGATATTAGTGCAGAATGCTCTTTCCCGCTGCCGCTTGTTATGTTAATCTCTGTTTCCATTACGTCTTGCAATAACCCTTTGAGTTGGCTTATAATCTGATCTCTTATTATAGTGGTATTCTCGTTGAAATCAACTCTTATCATAGTCTCTCCTTTTATGGGAACATACTTTTCTATGCCAAAATCATTGGTGATTATGAATATGCTTTCATAATCTCCAAGTTCTACTATTCGTTTTACGTGAGTCCATGTTCCCTTTCCTTGTCCCAGTATTGCTATTAGCACTCCCATAATCCTGCGTCCCTATGCTTCCTATATAAACATTCCTATGCTTTTAAATGGTATAAACAAAACTTTTATGAATATGATGATAGATTCGCAATACTGGTGTTTGAGTGTTTACAATTGCTGAAATAGTGGATATGGCCATAATGGCTGTTGCTATAGGTTTCATATTCAAAGATATCCCATTATTCAATGTTATTAGGACATCCTATTCTGGCATACCATTAGCTAAAGGGCCTAGCAACTTCCTGCTTGCCATATACTCTATTGTTCCTGGCATAATATTGCATGAGCTCTTCCATAAGTTTTCGGCCATTTATTATGGGGCTGAAGCAGTATTTGTTGCGAATTATACTTTTTTGCTTATAGGAATAGCTATTAAACTGTTAAAATTCCCTTTTATACTAATAGCACCTGCTTATGTTGCTATTACTGCAGCTAATGGTCTTGCAGGACATGAAAGGGCTCTTATAGGGTTTGCAGGTCCATTTGCCAATCTCTTATTGTATATTGCCGCCTTTATTATAGTAAAATATGATTTTAAGATTTTCAGGAAGATTAAAGACAATCCTTATGGTTATACCATCTTAGTGGGCACTAGGTATATTAATGGGTTCTTGTTCTTATTCAACATGCTGCCAATACCAGGATTTGACGGTTACCATGTCATGAGAGGACTGCTAATGAGTTGATTATTATGAGTAATCTAAAAAGGCTTGTTAAAGACAATAAGACAAAATTCATTTTTGTTACAGGAGGCGTATTGTCCGGACTCGGAAAAGGTATCACAGTAGCGTCTATAGGCAATCTTCTTTCAAAGAATCATAAGGTAGTGCCTATAAAATGCGAGGGATACTTGAATGTTGACCCTGGAACAATGAATCCTGTAGAGCACGGCGAAGTATTTGTCTTGGAGGACGGTGAAGAGGCTGATATGGACTTTGGCCATTATGAGAGGTTTATGAGTATTAATTGTAAGCATAACTGGAATATTACTATGGGCAAGGTATTTGAGAAGATTAGGGAAAGAGAGAGGAGGGGCGATTATCTTGGAAAGACCGTCCAATTTGTCCCTCATACTACTAATCTGATTAAGGAATTATGGCTAAAAATTGCCATGGAAGAAGAGGCTGATATTATTATAGTGGAAGTCGGAGGCACTGTAGGCGATATTGAAACAGAGCTCCATCTCGAAGCAGCTAGGCAGCTTAGGAGGGATATAGGTTTTGATAACGTACTTTATATTCATCTGACTTATGTGCCGCTACCATCCAACCTAAAAGAGTTTAAGACTAAGCCTACCCAACAATCATTAATACTGCTTAGGGAAAGAGGTATTACTCCCCAGATTATACTAACCCGTTCAGAATACTCTCTTCCTGACAAGATGATAGAGAAGATAGCCTTATTTTCGGGCCTCCAGTCATCTGAAGTAATACAAAATTATGATGTAGACTCAATATATGAGATCCCGCTAATACTCTTCAAACAGGGGCTCTCAAAGCTTATAGGTGAAAAGCTAAATATCGATATTACTCATGAGATCGGAGAATGGGATTCTCTGGTTGGGAGGATGAAAAAATCGAATGGTCTTGTAAGGATAGCGATATGCGGAAAGTATACCGAATTGGAAGACTCGTATGCTTCTGTAGTAGAAGCATTAAGACATTCAGGTGCTCATAATGACGTTTTTGTACAGATTAGTTTTGTTGAGACCAGTGATATCGATAATATTGATGATGCAGGCAAAAGATTGCATGGAATTCATGGTGTCGTAATACCTGGAGGTTTTGGTAGCAGGGGTGTTGAAGGAAAGATTAGAATTATAGAATATTGTCGTAAAAATAATATTCCTTTCCTAGGGATATGTTATGGATTGCAGCTTGCCGTAATAGAATATTCCAGGAATGTATTGGGGTTGGATGATGCTAATACTACTGAAGTTGAGCCTAATACTAATAATCCTGTAGTTGATATTCTGCCTGAGCAAAAAAGCATATCTGACAAGGGGGGTACTATGAGGAGGGGTGCTTATGACGCTGTACTAGCTAAAGGAAGCATAGTACATTCTTTATACAAAAACATTAATGTTTCTGAGAGGCATAGGCACAGGTATGAGGTGAATCCTGAATATCATGACCTGTTAAAGAGCAATGGAATGCTTCTTAGCGGTATGAGTCCAGACGGGCGCCTAGTGGAGTTCATAGAAGTTAAGGATCATAACTATTTTGTGGCGTGCCAGGGCCATATAGAGCTAAAGTCCACATTATTAAAGCCTGCTCCACTGTTTATGGGTTTTGTTAAGGCTGCAAAAATGATTTCTGCATCAGAGTCTCCTGTATTGCTTGATGACTAGTCTTCAAGAACATAGGTTATCCTTCTGTTCTTTGAACCTTTATTCTCCATTTTTGTAATAACAATTTTTCCTATATGGCTAATATTGTTTACGTGGCATCCTCCGTCTGCCTGCATGTCTATCCCTACAATACTTACTATTCTTAGAGTATCCTGCGTTGGAGGCAATGCGCCTGCAAGCTTTACCATTCCAGGAATTTCTAATGCCTCTTCCCTGTTCATGTAACTAACTTTGACTTGAGCGCCTCTTTTTATTAGGTTGTTTGCTTCCATCACCTTCTCTTCTATAAGGGCTCTGTCAAACGATTCTATGCTATAGTCCATTCTAGACTTGTCATAGTCTATCCTATTGCCTGTAATCCTCGCTCCCATTCCAGAAAATAATGCTGACAATAAGTGCGCTGCAGTATGCATTCTCATTAGCCTATGCCTTCTGTCCCAGTCTAATACGCATCTAACCTTATCTCCTATAACAAGATCGTGTGAACCTATATCATGCAATATTTTGTTCCCTTCTTTTATTGCCTGTGACATACTATATTCCAATGATTTTTCATCACATATTATTATTCCTTTGTCTGACGATACTCCTCCGCTTTCAGGATAGAATGCTGTTTCCTCTAACATAATGCGTGTCCCATCAATCGCACTTACTGTTGTTATCCATTCTTTAAGTTCCATATTATCCATGTATAATGCTTTCATATTATCACCGAAAGTATTCTGATATAGTATTAGTCAGTGAATCGTTTCCTTCTTGTGAGACATTCATTATGTGAGCTAATAATCCTGTGTTCATAAAATCAAAATGCCTAATTGTGATGTAAGGTGCTGGTCTCCTGCTGCCGTTCATGGTCACTGCAAGTGTTATCCTTTCAGGATAGGCTTCTATGCTAGGATTATATCCTTCTTTTGCTTGGATATTAAATGTTGGGTCAAACATCTTCCATGCCCCGTCCATATTAATGTCTATCCACATATGGTCAGTCCATCCGCTGTTGTCTTTTACCCTTCCTGAACTCAACCTAATATTGCTTAAGATATCATTCCTCTCATACAAGGTTGCGTATTCTATTGTTTTGTCATAAACATATGATGCAAAATCGTGACATGAAGCGCCTTCTATTTCATTTTGATGGGCATAATCCCTAATGCTTGAGAGGAGGCTAATCATGTCTTTATTGACATCCATGCTTCCTACATCAAGATTGTTTCTAATGGCACTCGTCGTATAATTAGCATTAAGGTATCCTATCATTATGGGAACAGAAATCTGATTTGCAGGGTATATTGCAAGAGCCAAGAATAGTATTCCTTGTTTGATTTGCTGCCTTATATTAACCCCCATAATGTTTTTGTGATAATTAGAATATAAAAGGATTATGGTGCAATGGCCGGGATTCGAACCCGGATCATCACCGTGGCAGGGTGATATACTGCCATTATACTACCATTGCGCTTCATTTTTTGTGTAGTGCTCTTTCTTTTAAAAATATGCCTCTATTATGCTATTTACGATAATGCTAATATGCTTTCTATTAATATTCCTGACAGATAAGCTGCTATTACGAGTATCAGGCATATAAGTAGTGTTTCCAACCCGCTTCTTATCCAGTTAATCCTCGTAAACCTTGTTTTTATGGAGCCGATAATGAATGCTGCGCCAAAACTGAACAATATACTATACACAAAAGGATTATGCAGTCCGATTGCGTATGATAATAATGGGAATACCGCCCCTATTATGAATGATATGAACATGAACAGGCTGTCTCTTAATGGACTGTGTGTTTTGCTGTTTTGTACTTGGTCAATATTCCTTAGCAGCATACCAGCATATACTTCTTTGTCTTTCATTACAGATTCTTTTGCACTGCTCAGAGTCCTGCCTTTAAGTCCTATGCTTTTTAGGTATGATAATAGTTCTTCTTCGCTCTTCTCACCAAGATTATCTTTTCTGTGGATAAGCATTGCTCTTTGCATTTCATTCTCTGATTTTGTACTAAGCCATGCTCCAAATCCCATGCTTAGTGCTGAGGCAAATGCTCCTATCATCCCAACTAATAATATTAGGTTGTTTTGGACTCCAGCTCCATATAGTCCGGCTACAAAAGCGAATGTGCTTACCAGTCCGTCGTTGAATCCAAATACTAGTTCCCGCAGATTTATGGGGTTATTGTGATATTGGCCTGCTTGATTTGGTCGCATACTATTATTTGGGCTTATCTTATTATAAGCATTTTGTATTATGAGCTCTGCAGTAAAGGTATTCAACAAGAGTCATCATTAGCAAAAACAACAACTTACACTTGAGGCTAATGCACCAAGATTATTCTGATATGTAGCGCGTAGCACGATTTGCAGACAATGTATAAACAACGGATTTAGAGTATTATAGGCATCTGTTTAGTTCTTGTTCTTTGTTGCTGGTCTGCCTTTAGGAGTCTTTCCAGTCCTTTTCTTATCTTTCTTCTTATTAGTAAGAGTGTTTTTTTGTGTTGTTCTTTTAATGCTTCTCTTAACAGAAGGTTTCTTATCAGTTTTTGGCCTGATATTGTTCTTGTATTCTAGAGTCTTGTCATGGAGAAGTCTTTCGTTTCTTATGAGTATTAGTGTTCCTAGCATTATGAGTATCATTATTATAACCCAGTTATATCTTCTGCTGTCCCTTATCCTGTTAATATCCTCTGATGGTATGGGAAGCTCTATCCTAAAAGAATTAGGCTTTATATTAGTTTCTTGTACTATGGTACCGTATTCTTCAGCAGACAATACATAGACTAATTCCGCTATTATATTCCTCTCTTCTCCTATAGGATGCCATAATGACATTATTATGCTCACATCACTTTTTTCTGGCAAAATCCTAAATATTATGTAGTCCATATCTCCTCCAGAGTAATGGAATGATTCTGATTCTATTGCTCCTTCCACATTGTATTCTATTATCATAGTACCTCTTTCGAGATACTCCCCTATGATTATACGTTCATGGGGAATCAATCCAGATATAACTATTATGCTGTCGTAAGGCGTTCCCGCTTGAACCGTTTCAGGACGATGCCATTGAACTGTAGCATTAAATGATGGTTCATCACTACCATCATATCTGCCTATTAAGTATGGTTCTTGATAAGCGTAATATCCTGTTATAGCAGGCTCGACAAAAAAGTATAGTATCATTAGACTTGCAAATACCATAATAATGCTTATATTTGTCTTAATCCCTAAACTATTATGCTGTCTTGTCATAACAATGAGATTATCGGCCTGGTATTTATAAAACCTTTCAGAAACCTATTGACTAATATCACTATTAGCTTTTTTTCTTTATTACTATAAGATAGGCTAATAGTATTCCGGAAGTAAATATGAGTATGCCTATTATGGTTTTAAGAAGATTTTCTATGCTCGTACCTTCATGTATCCTTTCTCCGCTTCCTATGGCCATCCCTGTAATCATGGAACTTCTAATGGTTTGTTCTTCTGAATAAGTTTCATCAACCAAAGAATCATGAATGAGTTCCATAGTTCTGTTCTGCTCGATATCTGGATTTTCTATGATGTATAGTGAAACTGAAGCATGATTCGTGTCTCTCACTAATACCTCTCGTGTATCAGAATCAAGGCTCATGTTTAATTCTGTCTCGTTGCTTGCATGCACTATCATAGGAAATAGCATTAATACTATTATGAGGAAAATCACAATATTAGTGTTCATAACCAATTATATAGTATGCTAATAAATAAATGTTTAGTCTCCAAAAGATTAATAATAGGATAATGCCCTCTTTTATTATGAAATTGATACTGGCAAGGCATGGAGAGACTGTTGGCAATGTGATGAGGATTAATCAGGGCCAAATGCACGGTGAATTAACATCGCAGGGTAGGATGCAGGCAGTCTTATTAGGAAAGAGACTGTCTGGAGAGAGTATTGGTGCCATCTACGTTTCTGACCTTCGAAGGTGTGTCCAGACTGCCGAGCATGTAATAGTGCATCATCCTGATGTTCCTGTATACTATGAGCCTCTACTGAGAGAGCGGCATTTGGGATTTCTTGAAGGAACGAAGTGGGGCGAGGTAATTAGGCACACTAATTTATCAGGTGAAGAAATACTAAATTATAGGCCTGAAGGAGGCGAATCTATTAATGATGTTAAGTACAGAGTATCACAGTTCTTAACGAATATATCTCAAAGGCATGATAATCAAACAGTGCTGGTAGTGAGTCACGGCCAGTACATAGCTAATATAGTATTGCATGTCATGGGCCTTGACGATACTCATTATGATGAGCACAAGCCCGAGAATACTGCGGTAAGCATTATCGCTCTTACTAATCCTCCCAATCTATTCATGTCTAATTGTACTGCTCATCTGGAAAACAATAAATAATGCATTATTATGCCAGTATCATGATTAGAGCTTTAAGTCATGACAATGAAGGAACGTTGTATGTTCTATTAGAGGATACTCAGTGGAGCATCATAGCGTATCCTAAAGGTTATGATAGGCTAATTGGTCTACTTAAGGACACTTATAATGCTGATTATCAGCGTTTGTTTTCTTATCCTAATGGTCTTGGTCATAGTGTCATGCAAAGAGCCTTAAGGCCCAGTCTGGGATTAGAGACACATATAGAAAGGGCTCTTGATTCTGATACTAATCGCTTTTTGGAAGGCTTTCTTAACAACTATTGGTATAATCCATTTGTGCAAGATAGCTTTGAAGATTACGCTAAAAGAGTATTAGAAGATTTTGTCAGGCCTGGTAGTAATATGGCACTAGATGACAAGATATTAGGCATTACAGGGCTCCAGTCTAATCATATATGCAACCTTCCTCTAGTCAACGTATTGTCGCTTACTTTTAGGAAGGGCAAAGAACTGCAAGAGTACCTATCAAACGGTATAATCAGGCCAAGGAATACAGGAGTAATACTAGATTATAATCGCGATTATGATACTTACTATCATGACAATGGAAACACCGTGAATGTCTTGTTCTCATCATATATCCATAATAGCAATAATTTTATGAATAATGACAGGATAGCAAAAAAAGCTGATCTTATGTCACGATTCTATAAAAGCTTTAGCGATAGGCAATTCCATTATTACTATATTGCATTGAAAGGCAATGATATTATAAGTTATGTCAAGCTTTAGTATGGCCAAAACCACCGCATAAAAAATCATTTATATATTCCAGTATCACACTATTAGTTATTAGGGAAGGCTTAAATACGGTATAACCACATAAGATGGATACAATAATATGAGTATGATACAAACAAATACGATGTAATGAGGATGATGCAAACAAAATATTATGGAGGTAATATAATATGAGATATGCAGTTGTATTAGGAGTGTTAGTTGTACTGTTAGTTGCATCCTGCACTAATGGCGAAGATACAGACAATGGAATAGGGGATATAGAAGCTTGCCCTGCAGTATATGACCCTGTATGTGGCAGTGATGGAGTAACATATGGGAATAGCTGCGAAGCAGAAAGAGCTGGAATAACAGAATATACTCCTGGAGAGTGCAATGGCGCAGGAGACATAGAAGATAGTAGCATTGAGATTGGTTTCTCTGAAGGATACTGGGATTACAGCCTTGTAATACTAAAGCCTACTCCATGCCATTCCATAATTGTAGATGAAATAGTAGAAGACAACGTTGTAATGGTAGATATTAGGATGTTGTATAATCAGGCAGAACATACTTTGTGTCCTCAGGTAATAAACAATGAGAGTGTTGAAGGATTGATTAGGGCGTCTAATGATGCTGTTTTCAGAATTAGCGTAAATAATATTATAGTAAGCCAGAAATCAGGATTCCCGATAGCATGCCCTGCTATTTATGAGCCTGTATGTGGACAGCCTCCCATGCCTCACTGCAATCCTGGAATGGCATGCCCACAAGTAATGCCACCACCAAAGACTTACAGCAATAGTTGCTTGATGAGGACTGATGGAGCTTACCTTCTGCATATGGGTGAATGCGGTGAAAATAATAATGATATGCCTCCTAATGCAGTAGTTTGCACTCCTGAGATGAAAGCTGCAGAAGGTTGTACTATGGAATATATGCCTGTATGCGGTAGTGACGGTCAGACTTATGGGAATAAGTGCGTTGCCTGCTCTGCACAAGTAGACTATTATGTGCCGGGAGAATGTGAATACGAATAGAAAGTATTAATAAACCGTATTACTAAAACATTTTTTTATGATTATATTTGTAATAGCAGGCGTATTAACACTATTGTTAGGTCCTTTTATGTTCGCATTCCTTAGTAGATTGTCTAATAAATATTCTTATCCTGTAGGGGTTGCAGACAGTTTGGGCGATGGTTTGTTCTTGGTTTTGTTTAACGCTTATGCTTTTAGCTACGGCCTTCATAATGCTATCATTAATAATCTGTTATTAACAGCTATTATTGCCTTAATCAGCGTATCTTTTGGTGTTATCATTTGTTATTGGAGAAAGAGCATTAGTGAGTTTAATGACTGGTCAAGGCCTAATAAGGGTGTTTTTAATGCAGGAGGATACTATCACAGCGTATTTCTGACAGTGCAGTCTTTCATAGTATTGTATGCTATTATCTATTATGACTCTATTATTCTTTATTTATTGTTTGCTGGATATGTTGTATCCTTCATAATACACGAGGCGAAAATTAAATCCAAAGGTCATTTATAAGGTATTTTTGTCGATAATTATGACAATAATACTATTGTGGAAAGATTATTCTTAATGCAAACTGAGTATCAACGTATTCTGGTTCGGGAGTGTTAGCTTGTGTTTCTATTACTGCATTTCCTATAAGAGTATAGCTTCCGCCATTCTTTTCACATCCTTGCAATAATATAATGTCTTGTCCGTTGGAATGTATCGGATCTCCTGACAGTATTATGTTCTCACAATGTCCAACATCAATGCTTATTCCTTCTATTCGCATCCAGCTCCTTGTAGGGTTCATAACAAATACTCTAATGTCTCCCGTATTATAGTCGAGTGCTGCATTGCATTGTAATAATCCCATGCTGCATACATCCTGAATAGGACCTTGATAGGAATAATTGTTATCATACGAGTAAAAGCCTATAAGCAATGAAGCAATAATAGCAGTCATAATAATGCTTATAACTAACCCTATAATAGGCAGTGTTATGCTCTTATTAGTTCTATTGTTTATTATTATTCCTACTATGCTTACAATAATGCCTATGGGCGCTAAGAGTATGCCAAGAACTATGGATAATATTCCTATAACATCGTTTTTTGACATTAACAATCAGTATTTGTCTTTTGATATAACTATTTAAGTCTTTTGCCAATACAGAATTCTTATTCTTGACTTTCCATTTTCCGGTATCCTCTGGAATAATCGTGGGTTATTCGCCTGCCTTTGCCTTTCTTGACCTCCAGTGCCATAGGAAGATAATCTTTCCCACTTTCCTCCTTTTGAGAATATAATACTAGTTTTAGTCCATTGTCTTTTTTCCTGTCATACCTTGTAAGGGATATTTCTGATGCTCCTCCTAATACTCTTTGGCTTATCTCAAGCATACAACTAGCGCCCTCAATTGTTTTGCGTTTAACTTCTGAACTATGCATTCTTATGCCATACTTAATAAGCTCTTTTTCTATACCACTCATGTAGTATTTGCATTCTTCCTGCTCTATCCTGCCATTCTGGTAGAATGGCTCTAAAGCCTCCAATAGTTCGGTAATGTCCTTGTATGCCATTGTTAACACTCATTGCTTAATTTCATGGTTTAACAAAACATTTTTTAAGCTTATTTAATTGTTTTTCTTCCTCCTGACAGCCATTATAGCGATGGCTATTAGTGACAGGAATATAAGCAATAATAGTATTCCTGGGATGCTTTCTATCTGTATTGCTCTGCCTGTCAAAGGACTCGATGCCATTACCATAGTCTCTTCATCCTCTGCAACTATTTCTTCTGGAACAATCTTATATTCTTGGATATTTCCTTCCACTAACTCCTCTTCTTCTATTCCTGCAAGCTCTACTTGTTCAGGACCGAACCATATCCATCTCCCTTTATTAGGTTTATTTTCATCTTCAGTTTCAATGGTATTATCACTCTTTTCAGGCTCATTTTCTTTGGCTGGCTTTTCTTCATTTCGTGTATTGTCTATGTGGAAGTAAAGGATATCATGAGCACTTATCTTTGTAGTAGTGTTTAGCGCATAGCATGAAACATATGTGCTTCCAACCATAGAGTATGAGTGCAATGCTACCTTGTTTGCATCCGGCAATGTAGTGCCATCACCAAAAAACCATGTGTATTGGTCGGCTCCAAAATTATTGTTGCATGCAAAACCATATTCATTGTTTCCGTTCTTGGTCTTTACTATCTTAGCGTAAGGCCTAACGCTTGTAACGTCATCATATGAGGATGGCTCGTAACAATCTATTATGAGGTATCCTTTGTCTTCACCATCTACAAAATTATTGTTTATATTGTCTATGCAATCGCTTATCTGAGAGGCAGTATAATCGCTGTCTGCTCCTGACAATATTTTGTTGGCTTCTTTTAATACTGAGAATACGCTCATTCCGCTGCATACTCCTTCTTTTACTATTAGTTGTCCTAATGTTCCGTCTGTACTGCCAAAGCTTTCATCGTAAGAATCAAACCTTACATTCAGTGTTAATGCTATAGCTTGTCCTGCAAGTACTCCTCCCCCGTTAATGGTGTCTATAGTGTTTTCAGTCAGGCTACTAGGCTTTCCTCCGTTAGGAAGATTGTCTTGTATTGCTTTTGCACTGGTAAATATGGCATTATATCCATCTTCTTTTCCTATCATCAATCCATTAGGGAATACGTCTACAAAATTGTCATCCCTGTACTTTCCAGGATTATTTCCTTTTCCAGGAGAACCCCATCCTCCCATGCTGTATGTCTTGTATTTTTCAGGCTCACAAATAGGAGTTTCTGCCTTATTGTACATTACGCAATGGGTTGTCCTTTTATCCTCGATGAATGCCATTTCCCAGTTGTCAGTAAATGTTCCCGGGTCTCCATAACAGAAGAACGCTAGTACATTATCGTCACTGGCTCTTGCTCCATCGACTAGTTCTGAGACTCCATACCTGCCTTCAGTGTATAGTCCCGATATGCTTATTCGTCCACTGCTATTTGTCTTGCCTATGCTTACATATTCTATGCCGTCATCCAGTCCAAGGTATGGCCCTCCAGTTCCACTGTTGTCAGGATCGTATACGTATCCAAATTCTATTCCTTCTGCTAGATTGCATCCTACTGGAGCGTAATGCTCTCCTAGTGAGTTGGGCGCATTGGCTGATCTTGCAAAAGGCACATTCTCTGGGCATACATACTTTACTATTTCCAAAGAACCGGTAGGTGTTATTGGTTCTGCAGGCTTTTTGTTTACCACTACTATGGTTGTATCATACGATATAGTCTTCGGACCTAGTCCGCTTATAGGCTCCCATTCCTGATGGTTTATCTCTGACACCTCGTATATGCCATTAGGTACATCTTCTATCTCGAAGCATCCACTTTCATCAGTCCATATGCAAACCCCTCATAAACTTTTACTGTTAGATATCCGCTGTTATCCTTATAATAATCATCGGTAATAATGAATTCTATGTCTCCTCCAGCATGAGCATAATTGTAAGCATATACATGGTCTTTATTGTATAGCATTCCCCAGTCTACGCTACTGCCTTGTACTTGTAATGTAAGATAATTTGTGTATCCGTAGAGTCTTACCCAGCTCTCGTAGGTTGGTCCTACTATATTATACATATTGTCTGTTTCGAGTCTTTGGCTGAATGCAGCATCAGTATACCTTGCATTAGGATTATTTCTGTATACATATTTTCCTTCAGACACTATTACATAGTTTCCTACAGGCAAGTCCGACAGGAAGAATATGTCTCCGTTAGGATATACTTCTAGTGTTCCTACAGGATCCTTATTATGTAGCATTAACTGCCATCCTTCAAGCCTATTGCCGTTATCGTCTTCTTTGCACATCATTACATTTGATGTTACTAATGCTGGTGTTTTTTTATTATAAGCGACACACTTGCTCTCCTGACCTTCATATACTAGGGTGTATTCATAATTGTCTTCCTTTCCGCCACTATCATACATGCAGCCAAAGTATAGCATTTCCTCATCAGGCAGTATCGTATTGTTCATGAACTCTGCAATATCATACTGTCCTGGCATTAGGTTGTCGGCTATTATTAATCCTAAATCATCTGTTATTCCTAATAGTGTATCAAAATCATCTGGGTTTGTTATCCATGGACCTATGCCTGTTGTGCCTTCATTTTCTTTGTAGTAATACTGGAACTTTGCTCCTTCTACAGGCACGCATTCTTCTGGCACTATAAATGCTCCTTCGCTGTCAGGAACATTGTTTGGGCCGAGCATCGTTCCTGCTGGGCACGCATACTTGTATAGTTTTATGCTACCTTGAGGCTCTTCTATTGTGGTTACCTTGTTTGTTATAGTGCATTGCTTTTCTTCTCCTGGACCGATTGTTATTGTTCCATCATGGCATTCTGAGTAGTCTGTCGTTACCATGTACTTTTCAGAGTCCAATAATGATTCTTCTGTTATGGCATATATTCCTGGCGACAATATTATGGGAGTGTTAAGCTCTGCTTCTTCGCCATCAATGTAGAACATAAAATCTGAATCGGATATTACTACAGGCTTTTCTGAGTACTCCTTTATTATGGTTAGCGTTCCATTATTGTATTCAATATTGTTTGTTATAAAACAATTATAGTCTCTTTCCATTACCTCTGAAAGTGTTATTATTCCTTCATCGCTGCAGTCTCCTGAGAATACTGTTTCCATGCTGTACTTTGTCATGTTTAGTTCATGGCTCTCTGTTATTGTATATGTGCCATCCCTATAATTAGTGTATTTTTTTCCTATTGTTATCTCTTCTGTTATTTCGTCCTGAGTTATGTGGAATGTGAAGTCTTCTATAGAAACACTGTCTGGAGCGCTTAGCTCTTTGTATATTGTAATGCCATAGCTACCACAGAATGTTATGTGGCTAATATCTCTTATTATTGCTTTTCCTTGGGGGTTAGTCCATTCTATGCCTGTCTCGCTGCCTTGGTACCCTCCTTCTCTTTCTTTCTGGCTTGATCCTGCCTTTACTATTATTCCGTCTACTGATTTATTTGCATTCCATTCAGCAAGTGTAGAATCTCCGATATTGCAATATTATACCCTTCCAGCATTCCTTCGTTGCTTAATATGAATTGTTCCTGGTTTGAATCCCAGTCATATTTTGCTATTCCATAGTCAAATCCTGCTGCAATGCATTCTGCATCAGGATTTCCTACTTGGTCTACAGCAATCATAGAAACTGTTGAAGGCATTGATGCTGATATCATTATTAATGCCATTAAAAGTACTGTAAAGGTTTTTGTTGTTTTATTGTTCCTCATTATCATATCACCCATAAAATATATACTACTTTATAGTGACTTCTGTCAGTATTTAAACCTTTCTAAAATATACACTACTATAAAGTATTTAATCCTATATGTGTATTCTTACATTATAATTCCTGAATAGGCAATAGAAATGGCCGCTTAACCCATCATAATCAACAACCCCGCCCTAAAGGGCGCGGTATGTTGGAGTTAATGGTCAAACTGCTATCGGCCTAAAGACCGAGGTATGTACCTCACCCATTAACAATCATAATAAACAATGCTGGGGGATAGGCATTAGAAACAAAGCATACAGTAACTATAGGTTCTGGGAGATAGACTATGCGAGAGGAATAGCTATAGTAATGATGATAATATACCATATATTATGGGACATA
>JBLKOQ010000038.1:0-8482 GCA_047602885.1 Candidatus Woesearchaeota archaeon
ATGGGATAGTGTATTGCGGTCATGATTGTGAAGAAAGATGTGATGAGGGCTATGGTTGCGTATTCGACAGGGATTGTAAGTCTCCCTTAAGATGCGAGAATAACGTTTGTGTCAGATCACAGTCTCCTGAAACGTGTCAGGGGAGCGATCCTATCCATGCCTGTGGAGGAGACTGCCCGGATAAATGCAGGATTAGCCAGATGTGCAATATTGATGGGGATTGCAGGGATGGACTAGAATGTGTTAATGGTATTTGTGCAAGGTCAACTTCTCCCGAATGCAGCACTGATGCAGATTGTGGCAGTGGAGAAGCATGTGTCAACGGGGTTTGCAGGAAGCCTGAAGCTACAGGCAATGTAGGACAACCCTGTCATAGCGATGGTACTTGTTATGACAATTTAAGATGTAATAGTGATTTCATATGCGAAGAGCCCTCTGGAGTTTCTTGGGTTAGAATAGTACTGTTCATAATACTGTTGGCATTATTAGCTGCTATAGGCTATTATGCTTATATTACTTATTATCAGCCTCCCGACAAGAAGCCTGACTTCTTAAAGACTAAAGAGGAGCTTGCTAAAGGCAAACCGGGTGAGAAACCGCCTTCAAGCAGTACGGGTCCTTTGAAGATGGAAGGTCCCTCACACACCATTAAGCCTCCTCAAGGCAGCGTTCCTATAAAGAATGAGAAGGTTGATGCTCTTCTTGACAAGAAGCGCAAGGAGGAAAAGAAGGCTGAAATAGCTAAATTGTTTGGTGAGTTTGATAAATCGGCTTTTGATGATGATACTCCCAGTTCCAATAACAGGCCTGTTGATGTTATCAAAAAGTCAGGGAAAGCGGCTCATGACGACAAGCCCCCTGTTCCTGTAAGAGTAAAAGGATCAGAAAATACTTTTAAAGACTTATTAGATGTTGCCAAAAAAGAAGTCTCTAAGGAGAAGTCAAAGGGTTCTGAGAAGACTGTTAAGAGTGCCAAGACCACTGGTAAGAGCGAAGGTTCTGGCACGAAGAGTTCTGGAGCAGGTAAGAGAGGTAGTAAGGATGAGAAGGGCGCAGTTCGATAAGCCCGTAACTTTCATACTAGCATTAGTAATAGTCTCTTTAGTATTGTATGTTGGTTATATTGGAATTAATTACTTGTTTCAATTACAAGAGGATAGAGAATTGAGGCTTTTCTGGAATAATCTTGACAGGCAAGTGTCAAGAAATCTTAATTATGGTGCTGTAGATACCCTAATGATAAATCTTCCACGCTCTGACGGAATATGCTTTTTTAACATCATCCTACCCGTGGACAACAAGACCTGCGAGATATATGATTATTATGAATACTACACTCATGGCGGCGACCTAGAAGATTATAGAATAGATCCCGAGGAAATCAGAGCAGGCAATGAGACTTGTGCAAGTCCCGGGATGGTAGGATACTGGAGGGCAGCATCTAATGTTACTGAAGCTGAGGCAAGCAACATAATACTATCTTCGGGCATAGCTCATAGGAATCCTAGAATACAGCCGGCTAATGATTTGTACCAGTGCTTTTCAGGCTCCAGTATTCGTGTCAGGATTGAAGGGCACGGAGGGTATGCCACCATAAGCCCTGCTTCATAGGTGTTATTGTATGAATAGGAATGCTGCTGTTGAGATGCCGGTCACGTGGATATATGTGATTATAGTGGGAGGATTCGCATTATTGTTCTTTGCAAATATAGCGTTTCAGACGGGAGAGACTGGATTGTTAAACAATGCAAGGGCTATAGCTGCGTATTTTGATGATGCTATAGAAACCTTGTCTGAAACTACCAATAGGATGGGAAAAACTGATGAGATACTGATAGAAAGGTTCAGCATTATTACGGGCGAGGATGGCCGTTCTAGAATAAGATATAACAATGTTGATAGCATGCTAAAATCCAACATATATTCTAAAAGAGATCTTTATGGTAGTATATCATACTGGGCTTATCCTTATAAGACAGGGTATAAGAGCAGCAATCTAGTGTTCATAACAGACCAAAGAACTCGTTATATCATAGCATACAATAATACTGACGATAAGGGTATGGCTATAGCAGATGAGTTGCGATCAGAACTACCTTTCGACTATCCTGATTTTGTTCCTATAACCATAAGCAGTGATAGGGGCGTATCCCTTAGTGCCTATGCAAATACTGAGATTAAAGTCATATGCCTAGGACAAGAAGAGATTAGTCAAGGTGATTGTAATGTTGAGGTGTTGCCTGATGATATTGATACTCCCATGAATGGAAAAATTACTTTTATTGATGGTACAGATTATGAATATCATAATTATGGCACGGTCTTTGCGGCAATATTTGCTCATGACGGGCAGTCATTCATGTATGGGATGAAGATTGCAGAGTTAAGACATGAAGTTACAGGAAAGATAATATCACATAAGATAGACGTCCTGTATGATACTTATTCTATTTCTTATTGTGCAACTAGATATACTAGTATTAATACAACCATACAATCTCTAATAATCAATCCTGTACTTGTTCATTATAATGACATACTACAAATGTTTACTTATAATGACGATCTAAGAGCCCATGGGGATTGCGAATCGGTGTTTTAATGGAAAGTAAAGGGAATATTCAGATGATGGAAAACGTATTCGTAGTATTCATGCTAATATTTATAGGAATGCTTGTAATGATATTCATAGGTGTTAACAGTATTATGAACTATAGGATGGATACCCAGGCACAGTTTGAGATGGAGGCTATGCGTATAGCCCGTTCATTACAGAATCTTCCCGAACTCCAATGCACTATTAGCGATGAGACCATACCCTATTGTATTGATATGAGAAAAGCAGATGCTTACAGACAAATAGTAAATCATGATGCGACATTAAAAGAACATTATTTTCCAATACTATACAGGTCCACCATTAATATTACTATCATAGAGTCCGGTAATTATGCTGTTCCCTACGAGAATCCCTTGGGAGTTTCGTATCAGGCATTCCATATCCCTGTCCTGGTAATGGAAGACGACTACTTGTCATCATTGGGCTATATTCGTGTAGAGGTGCCGAGATGAGAAGGGCGCAATCAGAAGGAATAGGGCTTGCTGTAATAGTATTATTGCTAATTATAGGTTTTGTAGTGTTCTTCTTGTATTCTCCTACCAACATGGATGATCCCAGGGGAGATTCTGCCAATATGATGCTAAGGCAGTTCAGTCACGTATTCCTGCAGGCAGAAGTACAGTATGGACTTACTAACAATTGTAAGAGGACTGTATTTGCATTAATAGAAGATGTGTATGCTAGAGGAATTACGAGTCTTGGGTGCGGTGAATTGAGGACTGCTGACGAACTCTTGAATAATACTCTGGAATCATATCTTAATAATACCCTCCAGTTATGGGGATACAATTCTTATTTTGAAATTAAAAGGAACACCATATCATTGTATAACTGGTCTTCTACAGGCAATCATATGAACAATCCTTGCTCAAATAGTAGGATAGGCATTAGGAGAGAGCGCCTTGCAGGAAGCATTACAGTAGATACCAGCCTATGCTAATTAAACATATATAATTCACGATAATAAAGAAATGTTTATAAATGAATGTGGGATTAAAAGAAGCAAGGTGAGCATGTATGCTGTTTCGCAAGAAAGGACAAGGATTGCCATTGAACACTATTATCATATCAATTATTGTAATAGTAGTATTGGTGATTGTCATACTAATATTCACAGGACAAATCGGAATATTCCATCGTACTGCAATAGACTGCCAGGCAAGAGGAGGATACTGTACAGACAGTTGTCCCCATTCTCCGGGAGGCTTCGGAAGGCTCGATTGCCCAGATGCAGAAGAAATATGCTGTCCCATACTAGGACAAACAGACAATGATGATTGAGGGTTGATGCACTATGCTATTCAATAGGAAAGGACAAGGACTGCCACTAAACACTATAATTATTGCAATAATAGTCATAGTAGTACTAGTAGTAATCATACTAATATTCACAGGACAAATAGTAATATTTGGAGAAGGAACGGATCAAGCAAGGAATGAGTGTCAAAAAGCATTCGGAATCTGTGTTAGTGGAACCGATCATGAAGCGGCTTGCAGAGCAAGAGGGCTTACTCATGAGGGTATACCTTCAAATCCAGGTTGTCCAGAGAACCAACATTGTTGTGTGGTGGGATAAAATGAACAAGAAAGCCCAAGGACTGCCACTAAACACTATAATTATTGCAATAATAGTCATAGTAGTACTAGTAGTAATCATACTAATATTCACAGGACAGATAGTGATATTTGACGACACCGTTGGTGCTACAAGAAATGTTTGTGAAGAAAACTTTGGAATTTGTGTTCCTAATGAGGGAAGCGAGCCTTGTCAAGCAAGAGGACTGTCACCTAGTGATCATGATTGTCCGGAAGTGGTTACAGGACAACCAAGAATATGTTGTGTGGTGGGATAAAATGAACAAGAAAGCACAGGGACTGCCATTAAATACTATTATTATTGCAATAATAGTCATAGTAGTACTAGTAGTAATCATACTAATATTCACAGGACAGATAAGAATATTTCAGTTAGGCGCCAATCCTTGTGTGGCTAGGGGCGGTTTTTGCACTGACGATTGTCCTTCAGACAGAGCAATATCTCAAGGTAACCAGTATTGTGTAGATCACTCAGCTGCAGGAAACATATGCTGTAGAGGCCTGCCTGGTGGAGGAGATACGACAGGAGGCCTATCTTAAGCTTGTCTGGATTGTAGAGCCAACCCCCCTGATATTACAAACCCGGTAGCATCTTGTGCCTCCGTTTGTTCGTAATCCAAACCTCTTATAAACTCTTTTTCTTTTCCTTAATGTTATGCCATCGGAATTGTATGATCTTGAAATAGAAAAGGCGGTAGAGAAGATTAGGAAGCATAATGCCAGGTTTGTATGCATACAACTGCCTGACGGCCTTAAGAGGTATGCTCCTGAGATTATGGAGTCAATAAGGAATGAGATTCCTGAAATAAAGATAGTGTTATGGGGAGGCTCTTGTTATGGTGCTTGCGATTTGCCTATAGAAGTTAAGCGTTTGGGAGTTGACTTGCTTATACAATGGGGTCATAGCCCTTGGGTTTATTGAAAACTATTATAAACTATCATATTCTTGTATTATTATGGGATTTCCAGCTTATTTCGTATCAGCACTCGTAGTATACTTGTCTGGAATAGGAGGATTATTATTATATAGGGGTGCTTCTGACGAGCTAATAAAATATCATTCTTATCTTAGGATAGCATTAGCCTCATTATTCTCATTGATATTCGGATTGTTCTCATTCTCTGCCTTTCCCAATAATCCCGAGATAGCCTTCCTAATGCTCTTTTCTATAATACTAATAAGCCTTAATACCATGATATGGAAGGACATCTATTTCGTTTTCCTCTCAGTAATATTCTCATTGTCTTATCTCTATTCAGACTATTTTATTATAATATCAACACTAATATTCGCTTATGGAATGCTCAGTTTTGGAATGTGCATGGAAAAGAAGAGTTTTAAGCGTCTAATGATAAGAAGGCTTCCTTTCGTAATACTCGTATTGTTCGGATTCTTATTGACATTCTCATTATAGCCATTGGACATCTCCGCATGGCTCTTATAAATAACAATATCTTTATTCCTAATACTCCCCCGCATTATGCGGGCTGAAAGAATAACCGAAGAGGAAGGAGTATGGCTAGGGATGAGAAGAGCATTATAGCAGGAAGCATAACCGCCAGTATTATGAAGGTTACCAAAGACAAAAGTTCTTATAACCTTGTAGTATTGGAGCGCAAGGATTCTGGCAGTATAATCTTAAGGCCTTCGGATATTCCACGGGTAATACTCGCTCTAAACAAGAGTTACGAATATCTTACGGTTTTGGAGCAGAAAGGCAATATAAGGAGTGAACTATTGCTTAAAGAATAATAATATATAGGTGAATAGTATGACTTTGGCTATGGAAAAGGAATTGACACTGGAAGACTTGCCCGGAGTAGGGGCTGCTACTGCAGAAAAACTGTATTCTGCAGGATATAATGATGTTATGTCTATCGCTGTAGCATCTCCAGCCGCTTTAGTAGAAGCATCAGGACTCTCTGAAGGGGCTGCAAGAAAGATAATACAATTTTCAAGGGACGCCCTTGAAATGGGTTTTGAGTCAGGAGAAGACGTTTATCTTAAGAGGCAGAGTGTAAAGAAGATATCATTGCACGTCAACAGTCTTAATGAGATGCTACAAGGAGGCGTAGAAACAGCTGCTATTACTGAGGCTTTCGGAGAGTTTGGTAGTGGCAAGACACAAATAGCCCATTTCTTATGCGTATCATTATACCACCAAGACCCGGAAGCATACTCTGTATATATTGATACTGAGAATACTTTTAGGCCTGAGAGGATTAGGCAGTTTGCGGAAGGACTCGGTGTTGACCCTGACGATGTATTAAAGCATATCAAGGTTGCAAGAGCATATAATTCTGACCATCAGATGCTACTAGCAGAAAAGGTTGAGGACCTTATCAAGAAGAAAAACCTAAAAGTAAAACTCGTAATAGTAGATTCTCTTACAGCTCATTTCAGGGCGGAATATGTAGGCAGGGGAACATTGGCTGAGAGGCAGCAAAAGCTCAATAAGCACATGCACGTATTGTTGAGGATAGCAGATTCCAACAATCTTGCAGTCTTTGTTACTAATCAGGTTATGGCAAAGCCAGATACTTTCTTCGGAGACCCTACCCAGAGCATAGGAGGACATATAGTAGGGCATTCATCAACATTCCGTATATACTTGAGGAAGGGCAAGAAAGGCTCTAGAGTGGCTAAGCTAATAGACAGCCCTCATCTTCCCGAGACAGAAGCTGCTTTTATAGTAGAGCCTAACGGTTTGAAGGATATATAATAATAGAATAAACTGTTTTCATAAAATTTTTATTATTCTAATCCATTACTACACAGATTCTTGTGTTATAACCATCCGCTTCAACACAAAGATAACCTCCGAAACAAGTGCCTGTTTGTGGTTCAGGTAGATTAGGATTGATTTCGCAGTGCCGTACACATATCTTTTGGTTATTACACGTATAAGTTGTATCATCTATCACACCGAAACCCGCTCCACAATCATTATTGCTATTGCATTGGAAGTTAATATGGACTTCTATGGTTTCTCCACGATTAAGAGTATGGCCTGTAGAATATACATGATCCTTATAGTGTCTGTGATGGCCTCCAAATGTAAGGGGTCCTATCTCGCTCTCGGCTATCATCTGGCATACAGTATTTTTGGGTGTTGTATGACAGCCTGAACGAAGTCCATAAGAAACGGTTGCTGTTGTTGGCTCCTCATTGACGCCTTGTGTTGCCCTTATATCAGCCCATCCATGATAGGGCAATAGTTGTATATAGTAGAAATCTATAGCGTTAACAACCGTTCCATCTTCTCGCATCGTAATGGTTCCTGTGGCAGTCTCAAAATTCTCTTTAGTCGCACTGAAGCCATAACTTCCCGCAGGCAAGCCAGGTATGTCGCATCGACCCCTCGAGTTAGTAGTGCAGCTCTTTCCACTAATGCCACTAAGAACAACCTGGGCGCCCACTACAGACCTTTCCCAGTCTGTAACCCTTACCCTAAGAAGGTTCTGTCCAGACACACACTTCTTATCAATACAAAGATAACCGGGCTCACAATCATAATCGAAATCGCATGCTTTGCCATTCTCTCCTCCATTATCCTCTTCTTTGAACACTGCCGTTACGATAGTCGGCTCATCAACATAAAACTGGTTATATGTTCCACTATAACCTGTCTCTTGCCACTCAACAAACCCCCATCCTGCATTGCTGACTGCTTCTAGTGATAGAACATAACCTTCAGGTATCACATTCTTACAATCCTCGGCACACTCAAACAATATCTCATGATGCTCTCCCTCATCTTGTGCTACAAAAGGATTCTCTCCTACAGACACGATTACTCCTCCATACCCTTCTATTATCAAGTCAAGCTCATGAGTCTGCCTGCACTCTCCTTGAACACAAGCGTATCCTTCATCACACCCATCATCATCAGTACAACTTACGTCATTCGCCCCATTTTCTCTTTTTTTGAATACGGCAGTAAAAACTGCAGACTCCATGATAGTCGCTTGTATGTAATCGGCATACACGCCAAGTTCACTCCAAGTATCAAACTCCCATCCACTATAAAGAGCCCTGATTGTAATGGGCGTATTTATTATTGTTTCATCATCGCTCACACTAAAACTGTCTATTGTTATTCTTTCCTCTGCAGGGAGCCATTCAGGATACAACCTAATATCATAAGTGTTGCTCACTCCCGGACTCGCTATTATCGTAGTGGAATACGGGTTGTGGCCAGGGCTTTCCACAACCAGATTGTAGGCTCCGGGACTTCTTTCCAGCGTTGCACTCCCCACTCCCAC
>JBLKOQ010000005.1:0-50056 GCA_047602885.1 Candidatus Woesearchaeota archaeon
GCAGGCTTCTTAGCAGTTGTCCTCCTGACAGTCTTCTTCTTTGCTGCAGGCTTTCTAACAGCCTTCTTGACCGTCTTCCTTACAACCTTCTTCTTGGCTGCAGGCTTCTTAGCAGTTGTCCTCCTGACAGTCTTCTTCTTTGCTGCAGGCTTTCTAACAGCCTTCTTGACCGTCTTTCTAACAACTTTCTTTTTTGTTGTTTTTTTTGCGGTTGCCATCCTTATCACCTCGTACACGTCCTTGCGATTAATGAACGTGCTTATCGTTATGATACTTTCTTTCGCACTTTTATTAATAAACTTTTGCATTTTTGTCATTTTTGCTGTGAATAAAACAATCATTGCCAATAAAACAATAAGATAATAGTCTTTCAATAGTTTATAAGTAATGATTAAAGAGTATTTTTCCGTCGGGAAATCATTATTTTGTAATTCCAATATCATGTCTTACTTTTTTTGTCTTGTATGAATAATAGTACTAGTGTTGATATTATGAATATTATTGTCATAGTAAGCATTGACAATCTTATTATTGACAATCCAAGGCTGTGAAAGAATTCTTTGGGATAAACTTTTTCCAGGAGGTTTCCGTCGTGAAGATTCCATTCCTGATCTTGCATTAGTGTTTCAGGTATTATTCTAGATGAGTCTACAAATCGTTGGGTGTCTGCTGGCACAAGCAATAAGAATACTAGCGCCCATGCTACTATTACGGTTATTGATGAGTATTGTATTATCCTTGCTATTCCTAATGATGATTCTTTAGTGCTATTTCCTGCAAGCCTGCTTATAATATAATATAGTATGATGGCTATTATGCTGCCTAATAATAATAGTGCATTCGCCCTTTTCATGTTTACTATAGCGTTCTTTACGTATGATAGGTGTATCTTCTCGTCCTCTTCAAGATAATTGACTCTTATGAGATCGTCATCACTCCTAAAATATTCGAGTATATGACTGTTTATTACGTAAGGGTCTGTCTGGTCCCTCGCATACTCTGATACTATTTCTATGCCAAGCCTGGTAATGATATTATTGTGTGTTGATTGTGACAATCCATAATATAATGTTGTGCTAAGAAACAATAGCAATGACAATAGTATTATGCTGATAATCATTATTCCTACTGACAACACAGCATATTTTTTCTTTCTGTTATCATCGTATCTTGTAATCCTGCTCTTTTCTTCCTGTGTGAAAGCATTATCTCCCATGCCCATATTTTATCACTGCCTATATTAATGGTTTTCGTATTTTTGTAAGTATTATCATCATATTTATAAATTAATGTTGCTTTAGTCTATTTGAGGTGTCCGAACTGTATTATGATGTCGTAACTGTGGGAAGCGCTACTATTGACGTATTTGCATATTCCGATAAGTCTGAAATCATAGAGATTAGGAGTCCTAAGCATAATATCGAGTTTATTACTTATCCTCTAGGATCTAAACTGGCTCTTAATGAGATTAGCTATGAGCTTGGAGGAGGAGGCACCAATACTGCAGCTACATTCACAAAGCTTGGTTTCAAGACTGCTTTTGTTGGCCAGGTAGGTGGGGATTTTATAGGAAAAGAGATATTAAAGCATATAAAACTCCATAATATCGAGTTCTGCGGCATTATCAGGCAGAAAGAATCATCCTCTTTTTCTATAGTGCTCGATTCTGTAGAAAAAGACCGTACTATACTCGCATATAAGGGTGTTAGCAATAATCCCGTAAAAGACACTGAGTTAGTAGACGCACTATTATATTATTATACGAGTCCTGGAGAAGAGGGGATTAATGCTTACGAAAAGCATATGGAAATGGTCCATAAGAATAGAAGCCATATAGCGTTTAATCCTTCGTCCTACATAGCCTCTCTAGGAGCTGAGAAGATTAAGAACCTTCTTAACAAGACAGACATACTAGTATTGAATGCTGAAGAATTATCATTGCTTTCCAAGGATTTGGTAATGAAGAAAGGCCTTGATTATACTGTTAGAGAAGGCATCAAGCTTCTTCATTCTTATGGTCCTCAAAAGATTGCTGTTACTAATGGCAAAAAAGACGTGTATGCAAGTGACGGCCATCATATCTACCATAGTCCTATCAGGAAGACCAAAGCAGTAGAGGCTACTGGTGCAGGTGATTGTTTCGGAGCAACTTTTGCAGGGATGCTTATTAGAAAGCATACTATTAAGGACGCTTTAGACTATGCTCTTATTAATAGTGCGAGTGTCGTTTCATTCAGAGGCCCTAAGAACGGTCTTCTGACTATGGAACAGCTTAATATTGTTAAAAAGAGGGTAGAACCGTTAAAGGCAATGAAGTATGACATCTAATTATTGTCATTACTGCTCTTTTTCTACTGCTCCAGCATCCCATCCTGAACCTTGAGGTCTACTCGTGCCAAAATAGTCTGATTCTATACTCGGCATCTGTACCCCTGCATCTAGAGTAGGTGATCCCTGAACAATACTAAAGTCAAGCTTGTAAGGATCACGATAGACTGACTGAGTCGTTTCTACATTCCCTTCAAATATGGTATTGCTGGCTCGATCGTCAATATTCCTGCTGTTATCTAAAAAGACGTTGTTAGCTACATATGCATCGTTCCGCCTCGTGCTCAGCGCACTATTGCTTGATGACATACCGTTTCCTATGAATGTGTTGTGAACAACGATTCCTCCGGGTGTTTGGTCCCTATGGCCATTGCCATTATATAGCAGAATGTTGTTGCGAATTGTATTGTTGCTTCCTGTTCCACCATCATCAATAGCAACTATCACTACAGCAGGACCTTTTCTTCGATCCGAGCTGTAGTGATGCCATGGAAAACGACCGTTTCGATAGAAGAGATTGTTTTCTGCTTTCATGTTCTCAGGGAATGGCCCGTTACTAGTTCTCGATTGTATGGACCTAACCACGTCATGCACTATGTTACCTTCCCATATCACTCCGTCTCCTGATGTGTACCAACCGTATGATGTACCCGGATAACCATTATTATGGATATGGTTATTCAAGAATAGTAAGTGGTTCGCGTTGCCACTAAACGAGGTTTCATACATTCCGTGTATCTCCATGTTTTGAAAGGTGAGATAGCTAGAGTATTCTCTTGTATGAGTGCTAAGCATCCGAACAGCGCGTAGTGAATTGCTCTTTAGCGTTTCGTCCATCTTCTTCCATTGCTCATATATATCGTCATCACGAATGTCCAATGAGCGTGCAATATCAATCTGAGGATTACTGTCAGTTATCTCAAATCCATCGAAAATCCAGTGCTGTGAAGGGTTGGTAATGTAGATTACCGCTGCATCGTGATCAGTAAGCTGTGCATCTAGTATTACGCGCTCTCCAGGATACGCTTGTATAGTAATTGGGTTGTTGGGTTCTCCGCTCTTTTGTATGATGCGGAATCCTGCATAAGTGCCTTCACGTACAAGTATCGTATCGCTTGGCTTTGCAGTATCAACCGCTTTTTGTATGGTCCTGAAAGGACTGTTTCTGGAGCCTGATGCACTGTCGCTTCCACTCATAGTAACATAGTATCGGGCATCTGGTACTGGACCTGGAAGGGGAAGGTTGAGTAGTGCATCCAAATCGCTCGGATTACGCGTATTTGCTATTACAACAATGTCTACACTGCTACGCGGACCTAATGGTCTTAGTGTAGCCTGAGTTCCTTCCATAGTACCTTTATATGCTTCAACCCACTCGTATTCCTGTACAGCTATGGGTCTAACGGTTCGACTGGCTCCTCCGGGAAGATCAAGTCTCCATCCTGCAATGTTATCTCGCTGTGCATATAATCGTATCCATACTGAGACATCGCCTGTAGGCTTATCAAAAGAAAAAGTTAGTCCATCACGTGGAGGGTAAGTGCCTCCGAAAGTCTCATACTTCCAAGGTGCATTAACTGCTATTCCTCCTGATGCCCTACGATCATGTACTAGTTGGAATGGACCGTCGTGTACTGTAGCATATTCTGATAGATCTATTATCTGATAATCCATTATAGAATCAGAATAATGTATGGTAACGTTTCTGCAGTCAATGCTACAATATGTGCAACTGCCACCAATAGGAGGTTCGCATACAACGCCATTGAGTTCACCATCATCACACTCCTCTCCCTCTTCAGTTATTTGATTGCCGCATACAGGCTGAGGAGGATCAGGGTCAAAACCATTCTCAGGAGGAGGCAGACAGCCACTAATAAAAAGCAGTACAACAATTGACAATACTCCAATAAACAACACACTATTCTTTCCCATAATCGATTCACAATCAATAATACGATATAAATATTGTCATTATGGATATTATGGTTATAATAAATCAATAAACTATTTAAAGGGGATTCTGATTAGTTCATGAAAGGAGGGTGTGATTATGGATAAGTCGAATGAGTTTATACTATGGTTTGACCAGTTGGATATTAATGATGTGGGCCTTGTAGGTGGAAAAAATGCTTCTTTAGGAGAGATGTATGTTAATCTTTCTACTAAGAATATTAGTGTACCTAATGGTTTTGCGCTGACAGCTTATGCTTATAGGTATATTGTGGACAAGCTTAATCTTAGGACAAGACTTGAGGAGATGCTCCAAGGCCTTAATACTCATGATATGCATGACCTTTCTGAGAGGGGAGAGAAGATTAGGGCTATGTTCAGGAATATTGATATCCCTGAAGAAATACTTTCTGCACTGTCTAAGGCTTACAAGGACTTGTCTAGTGCTTATAATATGGATGAGGCTGATGTTGCTGTTAGGAGCAGTGCTACTGCGGAGGACTTGCCTGACGCTAGTTTTGCAGGACAGCAAGAAACATATCTTAATGTCAAAGGACTAGACGAATTAGTATTGGCTGTCAAAAAGTGCATAGCCTCCCTCTTTACTAATAGGGCTATTAGTTATAGGGTGGATAAGGGTTATGACCATTTTAGTATTGCATTGTCTGTAGGAGTCCAGAAGATGGTAAGGTCTGATAAAGGCTCTTCAGGAGTAATGTTTACTCTAGACACTGAATCAGGATTTAAGGATGTTATTCTTATCAACGCTGCTTATGGTCTGGGAGAAAATGTTGTTCAGGGAGCTGTTAATCCCGACGAGTATTTTGTTTTTAAGGGCACTGTATTCAGCCACAAGCCCATAGTACAAAAGAGGCTTGGTGAGAAAGAAATCAAGATGATATACAGCAAGGAAGGGAATAAGCCTGTAAAAAACGTTAATGTTCCTCATGATGAAAGACTAAGGTTTGCGCTAAGCGATGATGATATTATGGTGCTTGCAAGGTGGGGTACATTAATAGAAGCTCATTATTCTGAAAAAGCAGGTTATTATAAGCCTATGGATATAGAATGGGCAAAGGATGGCATTACAGGAGAACTGTTTATTGTACAGGCAAGGCCTGAAACAGTGGTCAGCCAGAAATCCCAGAATGTCCTCGAAACTTATGTTCTAGAAGAGCATGGAAAGGAAATAGTAAGAGGGCAGAGTGTAGGCGATAGGATAGGCCAGGGACAGGTTAATGTGATTAAGGATGTCCATAATATTCATGAGTTCAAGAAAGGCCAAGTGTTAGTTACTGACATGACTGATCCTGACTGGGAGCCTATTATGAAGATTGCTTCAGGAATTATTACTAATCGTGGCGGTAGGACTTGTCATGCTGCTATAGTAAGCAGGGAGCTTGGCATTCCTGCTATCGTTGGTACTAATGATGCTACTACCCGAATTAATAACAATCAGGAAGTAACGGTAGTATGTTCTGAAGGTGATGAAGGCATAGTATATGATGGCAAGCTGAAGTTTAGGAAGGATGTTCTAAATCTTGATAGTATTCCTACGCCTAAGACTAAGATTAAGATGATAGTAGGTAGTCCCGATCAAGCTTTCAAGTTTAGTATGATTCCTAATGATGGTGTGGGCCTTGCAAGAGAAGAGTTTATTATTATGTCTTATATTAAAGTGCATCCTCTTGCTCTGCTACATTTTGATAAGGTAACTGACAATAATGTGAGGTCGCAAATAGAGGATCTTACTGCCGCTTATCTTAGTAAGGAACAGTTCTTTATAGACAAGCTCGCAGAAGGAATTGGTATGATAGGAGCAGCATTCTATCCTAAAGACGTTATAGTAAGGCTTTCTGATTTTAAGAGCAATGAGTATGCTAATCTTGTAGGAGGAAAGTATTTTGAGCCTAGAGAGGACAATCCTATGATAGGGTGGAGGGGCGCTTCAAGATATTATTCTGAAAAGTATAAGGATGCTTTTGCTCTTGAATGCAAAGCATTATTAAAAGTTAGGGATGATTATGGACTTTCTAATGTGCATGTTATGATACCTTTCTGTCGTACTGTAGAAGAAGGTAAAAAAGTGATTGCTGAGATGACCAAGAATAATTTAGTGCAGGGCAAGGATGGTATGAGAGTTTATGTCATGGCAGAGATTCCTTCTAATGTCATTCTAGCAGATGAGTTCAGCCAGGTCTTTGACGGTTTTAGCATAGGAAGCAACGATCTAACACAACTGATATTAGGATTGGATCGTGACTCTGAACTCGTAGCTCATATCTATGATGAGAGGAATATGGCTGTTAAGACGATGATAAGCGATGTTATTATGAAAGCAAAGAATAATAGTAGGGAGATAGGCATTTGCGGTCAGGGTCCTAGCGACTTTCCTGACTTTGCACAGTTCTTAGTGGAAAAAGAGATTGACAGTATTAGTCTGAATCCTGATACTGTTATTAAGACCAGGATTCTTATTTATGATAAGGAAAAAGAATTGGGGTGGCATGGCTGATGGTTAATACCAAGAATTTTTTTAGGAATGGAATGGCATCCATACTAGCGTATGATCAGGGTTTTGAGCATGGACCTAAGGATTTTGATATGACTAATGTTGATCCTAAGCATATTGTTGGTATAGCGTCTTCAGGCAACTATACTGGACTGGCCCTTTGTCCTGGGACTGCAGAGAAATATTATAATAAGGGCAATGAGTCTGTACCTCTTATAGTAAAGCTTAATTCTAAGACGCATTATTCGCATGGGGATGCTTTAAGCCTTGCTAATTGCAGTGTTCAAAGAGCTGTTAAGATGAACGCTCAGGCTGTAGGTTATACTCTTTATACTGGCTCTTTGCATGAACAAAAACAGTATCAGGAGTTCGGTAGGATTATTGGGGAGGCTCATGATGTGGGCCTTAGTGTTATTGCGTGGGCTTATCCTAGAGGACACATGATTGATAATGAGCTGTCAACCGATACTATTGCTTATGCTGTGAGAATAGCTGCTGAACTCGGTGCTGATATTATTAAGTGCAAGTATAATCTTGATGCTAAAGGATTTCCATGGGTAGTGTCTAATGCTCTTAAAGCAAAAGTAGTTGTTTCGGGAGGCAGTAAGACTGACCAGCATAAGTTTTTAAGCCAGCTAAAAGACACTACTGGTATGGGAGCTAAAGGAACTGCTGTAGGCCGTAATGTATGGCAAGACCCTAAACCTTATAGTCTATCGAGGGCTATAGGAAAACTGTATTTTGATAATGGGAGTGTTGATGAAGCACTACTATTATATAATGAGGGTAATGATTAATGCCGTTCTTTTTTCCTATACAGAATCCTGATGAAGGCGTTTATGTTGCATTGTTAGTGCACGATTATAAGATATTATTGTTGAAGCATAAGAAGCATGAGCACTGGTTTTTTCCTCATGGCTATAGCCTTTTGCAGGAGATTCCTGATGATACTCTTAAGCGTATTTGTCTTGACCAGACTAGGATTATTGCAAATCCTCTAGAATATTCTCCTATAGCCGACCAGAATGATACTAAGAGGTGTGCTATCCCTCTGCATAATGAGATGAGGAGTTTCGGCAGCCATAAGGTATATTGTTCTTATTATCTTTGCAAGGCTATGAATCCTAATGATGCTATAGCCTCTGAAGACCATGGCATTGTAGAGATGAGATGGTATACCAAGGATGAGCTATTAGCACTTAATCTTCCCCAAGGTATCTTAGACATTTGCATACTCTCTCTGGAGAAGCAGATGAAATTCGAGTTCTAGTTTATAAAAGAAGATTATGAATAATTTTATAAACAACTCTTATAGTCTCTTGTTATGGGGTTTAATAATACTAAAGAAATAATGGTAGTAAGCGTTACTCTGCTTATAATATTTGGAATATTCTTTATGGGCTATGTTTCTGCTGTTAATAATCCTATCATGTCATTCGATGATTGTGGTTCAATAATAGTAGACCTTGCTGATGATTATCATTTGAATATTTGTGAGGCTGATATGGTATTCTATTGTCTTCATGAAATGAACAATCCGGATTATAGAATGATTGACGGTTATTGCAGTATTTTTGTGTTGTGATTATATGTTTATTCTAGATCCTAATCCTGTAGCGTTCTCGATATTCCAGTTTGACATTAGATGGTACGGTTTGTTCGCGGCTATCATGGCTCTTGTAGGATATTATCTAGCGCCTTATCTTGCGAGGAAGAGGTTTGGTGACAAGAGAGAATATATTTATCAGAATGCTATTCTAATAAGCGCTATTAGTGGTATTATTGGCGCGAGAATATTTCATGTTATATTAGAGTGGGAAAGGTATTCTGGAAATATTGGAGGCATGATGGCTGTATGGACGGGCGGACTGTCTTTTCATGGAGGATTATTGTTTGGACTGTTATCTCTAATTATTTATGCTCGTATTGTCAAGATTCCTTTCCAGCAGATTACTGATGTTATAGTAATACCTTTTGCACTTGCACTTTCTATAGGTAGGATAGGAAATATTATGAACAGCGAAATACTTGGGAGGGCTTGTGATTCTTGCCTATTCTCTTTTACTTTTGCTGTTGATGGTGTTGAACGTTATCCTGTGCAGGCTGTGAGTATGCTAAAGAATTTGGCTGTAGCTTTCATCTCATATACTCTTCTTATGAGGACCAAAACAGCTGGGTTTTCCAGTGCTGCATTCCTGTTATCATATTCTGTATTCAGGTTCTTTGTAGAGTTTATTAGGAACGAACCATACGTATTCTGGTATATCAGTCTTGGCCAGATAGTAACATTGCCTATTATTATTGTTAGTGCAGTATGGTTATGGCGGCTTATACGTTTAGAGAATGCTAAGTAATACTGACTATGAGAATATGTAGTCGTCTATTAATGGGAGCCATAAACTGCCTTTGAATTGCATTATGGGATTGTTGTTGCCTTCCATTACCATTCGTATGAGCAAGTGCTTTTCTCCTACTGACAATACCATTATTCCAATATTTACTAGTTCCATTAGCCTCTTGTCGGTACTGCTTATGGTATTAAAACATATTATCCTGTCGTATGTCTTGCTAATATCTTTTAGTCTCCTATAATATTGTGGCGCTATAATATTTAGTGTTCCTAGGTTGGCTGATGCTCTTTGTATATGTTCTATTCTTGGCTCTATAACATCTAGCTCTACTCCTATAGTGCTTAGTAGTGCTTCTTCATATCCTGTAATGCTTCCTATCTGGAGTACTTTTAGTTTTGTAGACAATGATGCCTCTACTAACAGTCTTATAGTCTTATAAGAATCTATTATTATGCTCTGATCATCTAATCTAATATCTTCCTGGGAGTAAGCCAGTTCTTTGTATCCTTCAGGAAGGAAATCCTCTCTTACTATTTTGAGAAATGCATTTACTACTAATTCATTCTTGATAATGCTCTCTTTTTTCCATAATTCTATTAGTTTCCTCCTGCTTTCTATACTATTATCATTTTTCATGACATAACAAAGTCCTACGATGATATAAAAGCATTGTTTTTTAGAGCTCCGCATATAATATACGAAAAAGTGTGCTATGCGCCACCCCGAAGGGGCCAACCCCCGGCCCATCAGCGTCAAGCGTGAACGTTCGTTCCCGCTCCAGCTGACGGCTGCCGCACACTTTTTCTCTAAGGCCTTTTGTTGGGAAATCTTTAAAAGCATGATGTGTATTGCTGTTAGTGGAGGGATGATAGTGGCATATATTGTTAATCCTGCAAAGGATAATCTTAGTTTGGAAGATACTGGTATTAAGGCTGCTGCTCTGGGGCATATGGTGAGGATAGGTCTTCCTGTCCCTCCTTTCAGGGTTCTTAGTACAGCTTTTTTTGAGAGGCACGCTGAAGATATTGGACTGCGCGATAAGATTAGTTTCCTAAGAGAGGAGATTAAGGACAATAGAGAGATTGCAAAGCACGTATCTAAGATTATTATAGAAAGCCATCTTTCCGAAAGTCTTGTAGGAGAATTGTCTAGTGCTATTGAACAGTTGAAGAATGAGGGTATTGAGAGGATTGATAAGAGCTCATCTTATGTTATTAGGATTACTAAGCCTTATCTTTCGACTAAGGATTCTAGGGTTAGGCTTCATTTGCAAGGGCTAAAAGATATTGAAAGGGCTATTATTGATAGTTTTGCAGACTATTATAGCGAGGCTTCCATAGAAGAAAGGGTAAGTAAGGGAATAGATGCATTCTCTTTTAAGGTGCCTCTTATTATACAGGAGTTTGTAAAACCTGATGTTACTGGCATTATTATGAGTATGGGTAAGGATTCTCCCGACCAGTATTATATTGTTGCATGGAAAGGTTTTGGTTTTGAGATGAATTTTCATTTCTGTGACCATTATGTTGTTGACTATAAGGATATGCTGCTAAAAAGGTTCCTTAACAATAAGACTGGTGACGTAATGTTTTTTGACGAGTCCAAAAACAGTGTTACTAGAACCAGGATAGTCCATACTGAAGCCAGCCTTCCTTTCCTGAGCCATAATGATATAGTAGGATTGTGCGAGATATATTCTAAGCATAAAGACAATCTTGGAGGTCTCGGAATAGAGTTTAAGATTAGAAAAGGAGTTATTATCATGGTTTCTTTAAAAGACGAGTCTGTATTGACCAAGGCTTCCAATGCTTTAGAAGACCTTAAAGAAATAGCAACTAAGAAGGACGCTGTAAAAGAGAGTGAGGTTGAAGAACCTAAAGCAGTTGAAGAAGCTGTGTCTAGCGATGATAGCATAGAATCTATAGAGAATAGTGAGGAAGATGCTATTGTAGATGATGAAGAGACTCTTATGGAAGAGCCTACAAGTAGTGATAACATTGTGGTTGAGGATGATTATGAGCATAGGAGTCTTTCTGAAGAAGTCTCTCTTAACGTCAAGCCTCATTTTGTTATGGGCTCTCCTACTGATGACGCGCTAATGGTAGATGATGATAATATTACTGATGACAATACTACCGACTTATATGCTCATATTGATGTTATTTGTGAAAAGTATATTGCTATTAATCCTAGTTTAGAGAAGGTTATTAGAATGCTTAAAGATGACATAAAATCTGCTATTTATAATAAGAAGGGTGGCTAATTATGTCTAAGACTAGGCCTGGACGCCCTCAAGTCTCTTTGATTAGGGATCGCTTGAGAGAAGTGTTAAGCGTTGTTGATAGGGCTACGGGTTATGACCTGCATAAGATATATGTTAATGTTTATGGCAAGGTTACTATAAGAAGCATATATTATAATCTTCATACTGGCGTTCTTATAGGATATTTTGTAGTAGACAGTATTAAGCAAGAACAAGGAGAGTTTAGTTGGGGCACCGAAGTAGAAAAGAAGTATTATTCTGTAAGCGCTAAGGGCAAAAGAACTATTAGTGATGATTTAAAGAAAAGAATAGTGTCTATTGCCGAACAAAGAATAAACAGATAATTCGCATGCCTATTTCTTCCATTTGGCCCATACCATGTCATCCACGTACTTTCCGTTCATATACTTGTTCTTATGGAGTGTTCCTTCATGCACATACCCTGCTTTTTCGAGTACTCTTGCTGATGCCTTATTATGAGTCCTGCACATTCCGGAAATTCTTATGAGCTTTAGCTCTTTGAAGCCATAGTCTGTTATGAGTTTGAGTGCTTTTGTTGCTATTCCTTTACCTCGAAAATCCTTATGTATCCCATATCCTATGTTGGCTGAATGCTTGTATCTCGGATGATTGTTTAATTCTATGTTTATGAAGCCTGCAAACCTTCCTTCTACTATTATAGCAAACTTCTTGTTTATAGTCTTTCTGTCTTTTTTTCCTTTTAGTATCTCTTCTCTGGCCTCTCCTATCGTCTTGGGTACTGATGTGAAGTTGGCTTTAGCATCATCATCCTGGTGACACTCCAAGTATCCTTTAGCATCCGTTACTCTAATAGGCCTAAGTAAGAATTCTTTTGTTTTTATTAGTGTCATACATTACAATTATGTAATCACTTATATAAATATATTATTGATGATTATGTCCTAGTTAAACAATATCTTTATTAAAAGAAGCAACATATTTATAGCATGCAACTAAAACGTTTACGGCCAGAACAGATTATTACATTGAAGGACTACCCATTGTATAATCAGCATATTCTTAAGATATATTTTAGGGTTTTTTCTAAATGTCATGGCAATATACTGCCTCCTTGTCCTGTTATTCACAAATCATCAGGAATCCCGTTTTCTATAGACAATGATGTTAAGTCAATAAGGCAGAATGCCCTGTTAAGCAGATTTATGGAGAATAATCCAAAGGCAGAATATTTTCTTTTGGATGGAAGCCATAAGACAACGGCAGCATGCTTGTCTAGAAAAACGATACCTGTGCTTGTAATTGAAAAAGATGAGGATTTAGAAGAAGCAAAGAAACTAACTGATAAAGGTGAATTGTTCGGCTGGTATTCCATAGAAAATTCTGTTGAGGAGGCTGTTAGCGTATTATCCAAGCATCATTCGAACACAAAGATTTTTATGACTGTAAAAGACAAGACAAACCTCCTTGTAAAGAATAAGGATGTTCCTGACTACATAATATCGTATTACAAGAAGCATAAATGAATTCACAAAACTGTGTTTTCAGCATAATGATTAACAATTTGTATTCAACCAAATATTCTCTTGTAAAACTCTTGTCTTCCTATTGTATCTAGTTCGTCTAGTATTCTGGATAATATGACGAACAAGTCCTTGCCTTTCCAGTCATCGTACATGAGCCATGACATTATCATCAGCGCGTGAAATTGCAGTGCATCGTACAAGTGCTTTTTTTCTAGTGATGATAATGGCCTGTACTTGTCATACATCCTGATTATCTGTCTTGCTTTTTTGTAATCGAATTCTTTGACGTAAAACCTTGTCCAGTATAAGAGTACAGCTCCCAAATCATATATTAGAAATGTGTATGTTGCATCGTCAAAGTCGAGGATTCCTGTAAGCTTGTCATGCTTGAATTTTATGTTTGACTTGTCAAAATCCCCATGAATAATGCCTTTAGGTAGCCTATTAGGCAATGTTATCCTTTCAAGCCTTCCCTTTATGATGCTTAGTCTTTTTTTGCCCTCTGATTTGTTTTTGAACCTTTTTGCCTCTATTTTTGCAGCTTCCATGCAGAATTCTTTGGTTCGCGGCTCTCTAATCTCGTAGTATGGCAGTTTGAGTCCTTTAGTGATTTTATGAAGCAATGCCAGATGCTTTATCATCTGATACATCTGCTTACTGTTTAGTCTCTTATGATGCCTGCCTTCAATATATGTGAATATGATGAATGGCTTTTTCTTGTAAAAACCTATTACATTTCCATTCTTATCTTGTATTGGCGCAGCGCACGGATAGTTTTGTGCTCTGAGATGCTCAAGTAATTCTGCTTCAAAAGATACGCTTTCTTTTGATCTGTTCTCATAATATCTGAGTACATATTTTCCTTTACGGGTAATCATAAGAATATTTGTCTGTACATATCCTGCCTTGAATGGCTTAGTCCTAACTAAGTCACCGATGTTATATTGAGAGACTATCTTCCTTAACGTATCTTCCTGAAATGTAGTCTTAACAGCCATTAACAAACTAAAGTCTATGGGTATATAAACATTTTTCAAAGAATCATTGACATTGTAAGGCGAGTATACAGAAATCTTATAAACTGCATTAAACCCTTGTTTATTATGAGTTTTTATTTAATAATAAGAGGGCCTTTGGGATGCGGAAAGTCTACAATATCAGAAAAGCTGGCTGTAATATTGAATGCTAAACATTTTTCTGTTGACAAAGTTCTTGAAGAAAATAATTTAGAAGATGAAAAGGAAGAGGGTTACATCTCGCAAAAAAGTTTTAGGAGGGCAAATGAGATTATCGCTCCTATTGCAACCAAAATTCTTGATAGTAATAAACCAGTAATCTTTGATGGTAATTTCTATTGGAAGTCCCAGATTGAGGACTTAATATCAAGAATGAGTTTTCCTCATTATGTCTTTACTCTTAAAGCACCATTAGATGTATGTATAGAAAGGGATAAGAACAGGGTTAATCCTCATGGGGAGGGTGCTGCAATAGTAGTTTATAAGAAGACTGTTGAATTTGATTATGGTATTATTATTGACATTAATAGGCCACTAGACGATTGTATTAATGATATGCTCTCCTATTTGGAGAAAGATTAGTCTCGTTTATTATTTTCTTCCAATCCCTTGCTTATCTCATTCAATAGTCCTAGTATTGCTTTTGCGTGCATATCTTTTAACATTGGGTTGCTCAGTATTCTCCTCCAAACAATCAGATGCGTTCTTTCTCTTTTCGTAATGTAAGTATTGTTTTTCCTGCTTGCCTGCTCGTATATCATTCTTATTTCTTCTATTATTCTCTCCTTGTTATCTATACTTATCGTTTCATTATTCCTTTCTGTTTTTACTCTTGATATGCTATGCAGTATTATTGCTGCTGCATGGCTTAGGTTTAGTGCGTTCTGTTCTTCTGATGTTTCTATTCTTAGGCTTAGGTCGCAAAGTCCCAGCTCTTCGTTTGTCAGTCCCCTGTCCTCTCTTCCAAAGACTATTCCAATCCTGCCATTATTCTTTTTTGCAATCGCTTCTAGTTCTTCCAATCTGATATGTTCTTTTCCGTAATTCCTGCCCAGCGATTGTTTTGCTGTTGTTCCTATAAGAAGATCATGATGCTTCCTAACCTCACTTAAATTATCATACACCTGAATATTGTCTATTATTCTTGTGCCTCCCCTGGATATTTCTGGTCTGATATCCTTAATGTTCAGCAGCGGATTAATGAGTATTAGTTCTTGAAAGCCGAATGATGCCATTATCCTTGCTATTGCAGCAACGTTATCTGGCTGTTGTGGCTGTACTATTATTATGCTAATATTGTTCATCCGTTTAGTCTGTTAATGCTGTTTAAGTATTATTGTAATAAAAATAATTATAGTTTTTTCCAGAAGTATTCTGCTATTCTTGTTATATCTGCATGCATATCCTCAATCGGGTATATTGGTCTTATTTTTAGACGCACGCGTGTAAGATTATCTTTATTCAGAGTGTCTGCAGCAGTAATATCCCAATTTATAGGGTTTCTTTGATTATATCCTAATACCTCAGTTTCAAGTCTTCTAGATTTATGATCATCTATCTGCATTTCAACCCAGGGCGATTCATCCAAATGCACATAATAAGTAGGGGCTCTTGAATTAGGGTTTACTCGAGCATGGTCTTTTTCTATTATAAGACTATGTGCGGTTTCTTCCACTATTCTTGATATACCATTATCATTATTCATTATTCATTATTCTATTCTTATGGAATGCTATTGGGTGGCCTTCACAAGAAGATGTAGTTTCATACCCTCTTAAGTTTAGAACATAAAGCAATGGCTTTATTTTTTGATCAATTACAGTACCCACACCATCAGTCATTCTGTCAAGATCTATGCCTTTGGCTTTTAGCGTTTTATCAAGTTCATTGAAATTAACCATTCTTTTAGTATAAAAACTCACAATATAAACATTTCCCTATTTCCTCACTCTATAGTAGTTTTTTACAGCATAATATTATTGATACAAGAAATATTTTATTATCGTCTAAGAAATTAATTTATTTTATTCTACTGAATTGAAGCATAGACTGAACAATAGAAACTATACTTAGCATGGAAGAACCGAGGATTGCTAGTGGATAATTGGCAGATCTTGTTTTCTTGGCAACCTATAGATTAATATTACTCCAGGTATAACAAATATGGCTGCAATGCTTATTGTTAATGCGCCTCCCAAATTATCCACCAATAGACCTGATAATAGCATTCCTACTAGTAAACCTGCATTTTCTATCATAGCCTTTATAGAGTTTACTGTGGCTCTTTGCGCACTAGGCGTATGCTCGTTATACAGTTTCTCTTCTACAGGCTCATAGAAATCATTAATTATAATGTAAAGTATTACTAGTATTGCTATAAATACAATATTTAAAGAAGCTACTGCTATACCATATAATACTGCTAATAGTGAATAGCAGATAACCAAATAATCTTTTGAATTCTTGAATTTTTTTGATATATTCATTCCTAAGCGAGGAGTGTATAAACCTAATACTGTAGCAATCAAGAATAGAATACCCCACCATTCTAAAGGTATTCCTGCTTGCACTTTTATATCTTGTATAGCCACCGATTCAGCAAGATAAGCTGCAAAAAAAGTGAAAAAACTAGCGATAGACAAGATGCGTATAAAGCTATTATTACGAAATATTGATATTGCATTATTGAATGTTGATAAGGTAGCTTTTATAGTGCTTACTTGACTTGGTTTAATGAATTTTTCTTTAGCAAACATGAATAGGATTACTGCCAAAATAAGAGTAAAAGAAGCTCTAATAAACCAAAGCATTTGATTGTCTGAATATATTAAGACTGCTGAAGAAGTAATGCTTGCTATTATCATTCCCGCATTATAAAACATCCTGCTTTTCGAATAGTACTGGTCTAATAGTTTTTCTTTACTTGTTTGTATCAGAGAGTCTATTGCCCATGCCTTATCCGATCCGGAAGCTAGTGTTGTAGAAACTCCCCATAATCCGAAAAGAGCGAATAAGCTCCAAAAAGAGTTCGTTATGGCTATAAGGAATATTATTATTGAATCTAAAAATAAGCTAATTAATACTGACCTCTTCCTTCCGAAAGTATCTGCTATGGAACCTGTTATCAGTTCAAACATTACTTGTATTAAGGATGTAAATGCCACTAGTATTGCTCCTTGAGTATAGCTTAATCCTTTATCTGTAAAAAAGATAAATAAAGTGATAGTTGTAAGGAATAGGACTCCTCTCATGAAGCTATAAAAATAGAATGGCCAAAGACTATTAATCTCTTCCTTCGATAACATATTTAAATAAACTATTGATTATTAATAAACATGTCGTTAGCTAGAATAGTACGTTTCTGCCGATTAGAGTAATCTTGAAGAACATAATATCGAATAAACCCGTTATCGGTTTTTAGGACTGGTGCGTAACAGCAAAAAGCATAATCTCAATCATAGAAACTTTTATAAACGATTCCAATATAGTGAATAGTATACCTGATTCGCATTTTGGGGGATGCGTGACTGGGAGTGATAGTATGGTAAAAGGAAAGAAAGACTCATCCCCTAAAGAAAACGCCGAATATGATAATAAGCCTCGCATGCTTAGCATGGAAGAGCTTAGGATTATTAGTGATATGGTCATGAATTCTTTAAGAGAAGACCTTAACAAGATAGGGCTTAATACCAAAGAAGACTCTTATGATGATGAGGCTTTATATGAGGATGCTTCGGATGATGATAACATGAGTTTTCCTGCGCATAAGGTTCAGGAGAGGTTTTATGCCGTTAATGATCCTACAGAGTGTCCTATATGCGGCTCTAAGATACTAAACTTTGGTCATTATCATCTCGAGTTCGGCTCTAATATCAGAAAGAAGGCTTCTTTTTGTGGGATAGACTGTTTGCAACAGTTCATTACAGAGCTTTCTTATTCCAAAGGTTTTTAATAGTTCCTTATGCCTCGCATTATTATGTCAGGCTTTTTGTATGCTATAAGAGTGCCTAAGGAGAGGATTCCTGTGATCATAGGTACTTCCGGGACTACTAAGAACATGCTACAGGAAACATTAGGAGTCTCACTGGATATTGACAGTGAGGAAGGCGACATTCAGATTACTGGTGAAGACGCTCTAAAACTATTTGTAGCAAGGGAAGTTATTAAGGCTATAGGCCGAGGGTTTAATCCTGATATTGCTTTAGACTTACAAAAACAGGATTTTGCTCTGGAGATTATTGAACTCAAAGACTATGCTAATACCAGGAAGGCTTTGCTTAGAAAGAGAGGTCGTGTTATAGGAGAGAAGGGCAGGGCAAGGTCAACTATAGAAAACCTTACCGATACTAAGATTAGTGTTTATGGAAAGACTATAGGTATTATAGGAAGGGTTGAGGATGCCAATGCTGCTAGAAGAGCAGTAGAAGCTTTGCTTGAAGAAGCTACTCATGCAGGAGTCTATAAGACTTTAGAAAAGCATAGGGCTGAACAACGAAAGAAAGAGGCATTGTGGATCAGAGAAGATATTCCTGAAGAGCTGAAAGATTAATATTTCTAATTATTATAATATTTCGGAAATTATTCGATAATAGCTTATTAAAAAATATGAAGATGAAATGTTATGCATCTATATGGAAAATCATACATTAAGCATAAAAGAAAGGATAATAATATTTGTTGATGCTAGAAACATTATTAGTTCACAAAAGAATTATAATATACTAAATAAAAAAAGTGTTATTGTAGGGTATCCTGAGCTCATAGATTATTTTTCGAAGGATAATTCGTTCATAAGAGGATATTATTATGATAGTGCACCTCATAAGAATCATCTTACTAAAGAAAGGAAAAAATTCTTTGCTTTTCTTAGAAATAATGGATTTACACTAAGATTAAAAGAATTGGATTTTAATAATAATCATGTATCTCAAAAGGGTGTTGACATCTTTTTAACTGCAGACATGATTAGTCTAGCTTATGAAAACGCTTATGATATTGCATTGATAGTAAGTGGTGACGGAGACTATGTTGCCTTAATAGATCTAGTTAAGTCTAAAGGAAAGAAAGTGTGGGTTCTTTCTTTTAAATCATCACTCTCTGATAAACTTAGAGACTGTGCAGACAAAGTATTTGTTATAGATAATATGATTGGCACTTTGCAAAAGAGAGCTTGATTTGAATGAGTATATAAGGAATAACTAGATTATTCGACTTTAACATAGAAAAGCTTATAATCAACCATACATACATTCATAGTACGGTTATAACTGGTATTGTGCTCCTGGGGTCGTCCCAGTACAGGCAATGCCCATGGTTCATAATGACACTTATTCTGATATCCTCTACAGAGCAATTCAAACCGACAGTTTTATATTATTCTAAAACATACTTCTATATGGCAAGCAAAGAAATATACAAAACAAACACAGTTTCTATACAACAGGGCAAAAATGACTTTAGTGTGGTTTATGAGACTCAGTATCTCAAAAGTGTACCATATTCTGTGAAGGGCAGTCTGCAAGTATTGTGTTCTAAACCTGAAGAAATCATCCATCATTTTAGCAATGGCACTTACCTTCATAGCACAATTATCCCTGGTAGTGAATTATATAATCGTGTTGTTGTTCCTGAAGGTTATACGTTATGCAACATTGTTATGGATTCGGAACATTATCCTATACCTAGTGATACTTCTAAAGAAGACGTCACGCGAGGTATGGGATCTTTTTTCATTCTTTCATTAAAAGAGAATGAAGCTAAGGCAGAAGCGCATATGAATGAAGCAAAAAATAACAGTCCTCTACATAAGACTAGTGTAGGAGGAATTAATGTCCTGGTTAAAGAAGTACAGATACCTGAAAATATCAAAAGAGAAATAAGAAGTCTTAATGATTATGAACTGCGTAAGCTTTTCGGAGATTACATACTATAGTTAGCTACGTGCTACATGCAACAAATATTACTATTTATTAGCAGAAATCCCATTATATAGTAGCAACTAATAGCAATTCTTTTATATTCATCGTGTATTCTTTGAGTATGGGCAGGAAAATTCCTATAAGGATAAGAAAAAATATTGCGAGGATGTATGATGCTGGGCTTAGTCCTAAAGAAATATCATTAAAAATGGGTGTTCCTTACGCTACCGTGTACGGGCATACTCGCTTAAGAGATCGTATTAATCCTGAGACTGGTAAGAAGTTCGAGTCAAGACACCAATACCACGAATACCTCGCAAGACAAAAGACCAACCCCGAAACTGGCAAGCCTTTTGAGTCAAGACACCAATACCACGAATACCTCGCAAGACAAAAGACCAACCCCGAAACTGGAAAGAAGTTCGATACGTTATACCAGTATTATGATATGGTTGCCATAGAGAGGTCTCGTAATCTTGAAAATAGTGTGATTAGCAGTATCATTAATCTTAGGCTTAGAGAGCTAGCAAAGAATAAGTCATGGCTGTCCAAACAAACAGGGATAGCATCGCAGAGGATATCAGAGTATGCTGCAGGAAAAATACTGCCTGAACCCGAGAATTTTAGGGCCATATGCAACGCTCTTGACATACGCTATGATACGCTAGAAAGCCTGCTATCTATAGAGTATAAGCCTATAAGAGAATAACCTGATATAATCTTAGAAATACTCACTTTTTTAAAACCATGCCCTTTTTTACTTTGTGGTCGGATATATAATGGCTAATAATAAGGCAGAGGAGATGGCTCTAAAGCAGCGTGATATTAGCGTAGCAGAGTTTTTTGAGAAGAACAGGCACTTATTAGGGTTTGACAATAAGAGGAAGGCATTATTGACTACTGTGAAAGAAGCTGTAGATAATGCTCTTGATGCCTGTGAAGAGGCTGATGTACTACCTGAGATTATAGTAGAAATTGTTGATATGGGCAATGATAGGTTCAGGGTTGTCATAGAGGATAATGGTCCTGGTATAATAAAAGCTCAGATCCCAAATATTTTTGCTAAACTATTATATGGCTCAAAATTCCATAAGCTCTCTCAGAGCAGGGGACAGCAAGGCATAGGAATATCAGCTTCTGTATTGTATGGTCAGCTTACTACTGGTAAGCCTGCCAGAATCACTAGTAAGACAGGTCCTAATAATCCTGCGCATTATTATGAATTGTATATTGATACTCAGAAGAATAAGCCTACCATACAAAAGGATGATATTGTAGATTGGCATAAGGAGCAGGGAACTAAGATAGAAATAGACCTTGAAGGGAGTTATCTTAAAGGAGGCCAGAGTGTAGACGAATATCTTAAGGAAACAGCTATTATTAATCCTCATTGTACTGTTATTTATACTAATCCCAAAGCAGAACAATTCATATTTGCGCGGGCTACTGATGTATTGCCTAGAAAGCCTATCAGCATAAAACCCCATCCTCACGGCATAGAATTGGGTATGCTTATGAAGATGATACAACAGTCTGAGCATAAGACTCTTAGGTCTTTTATGATGAACGATTTTTCTAGGGTAGGGAGTCAGACTGCTAATGAGATATGTGCTAATGCTGCTATTCCTCCTGATACCAGGATAAAAAAGCTTAGTCATGAGGAGTATGACAGGCTTATGAAGGCTATTAAAGAGACTAGGATAATGGCTCCTTCCACAGAGTCTATTAGTCCTATAGGAAAGGAATTGGTGGAAAGAGGCCTAAAAAAAGAGATTAATGCAGAGTTTTATGTTTCTGTATCCAGGCCTCCTGCTATATATCGTGGTAATCCTTTTGTTATAGAAGTGGGAATGGCTTATGGTGGTGATATTCCTGGTGATAAGCCTGCTACCATGTTAAGATTTGCTAATAGGGTTCCATTATTATACCAGCAGGGTTCTTGCGCTTTTACTGATGCTGTTGTTAAGACTAACTGGAAGTCTTATGGGTTATCCCAGAGTCAGAGGAGTCTTCCTCAAGGCCCTATAATAATATTAGTTCATATAGCCTCAGTATGGGTTCCTTTTACCAGTGAGGCTAAAGAAGCTATAGCCCATTATCCTGAGATTATTAAAGAGGTTAGGCTTGCTATGCAAGAGGCAGGAAGATCATTAGGATCTTATGTTAGGAAGAAAGGCCGTGTTAAGGATGAGATGAAAAAACGTTCTTATATCGAAACGTACATCCCTCATATTTCGAGTGCTCTCATCGAATTATTAGAATTGGACAATAAGCTTGAGCCTGAGATAAGCAATAACCTAAGAGTAATATTGGAGAAGACTCGTGGCAAGATAGCTGAAGTAGGATTAAAAGCTGAGGACAATACTGAGTATGACGAGGCATTAGCGTCTATAGGGAGAGGTAGTGGAGTTGAGGATGATGAAGAAGAATGATGTTAATGATAAGGTGAAGGATGTTGCTGATGACATCTATAATGATATTGCTAAGCATCATAGTCCAAGCCTCAATATTCCTTTGAGGAGTCTTAATAATGTTGCTTATAATTCTAAGGACGGTTATTTTGAGCTTATAGGGAAGATGAAGAAGAGGACTCTTACTGCTAATACTGCCAAGACTTTTGCACAGACTCTAAGACTGTTAACATTGTCTAAAGAGCTTGTAAAAACTGATGATATTGCTACTAAAAGAGAAGCGTATTATGTTTCTAAGAACTGGGAGGAAGCCCGTTTTATAGAGCAGGAAGAGTCTGATACTGTAATGGATGATATTGAGGCAATGTTGCAGGTTAATAGGGAGCAGATGGGTTTTATTCCTGAAGAGAAGGGAGGGGATATTGCAGGCGAAATAGTTATTATAGAAACTGATCCTGATACTAATAAGGAGGTTAGGCATGACTGTTCCAAATATGTTTCTGGAGCTTATAGTGTTCCTTCACAGGTAGAGGATCTTGGTTTTGAGACTAAAGCCAAACTGGTATTAGCAATAGAAACTGCGGGTATGTTCCAGCGGTTGGTTAAACATAAGTTTTGGAAGAAGCATAATGCTATACTTGTCAGTATGGGAGGAGTTCCTACTAGAGCTACTAGGAGGTTTGTAAGGAGGCTTTCTGACGAGAAAAATATACCTGTATTCGTTTTTACTGACGGCGATCCTTATGGTTGGCTCAATATTTATAGAACGCTAAAAGTAGGCTCTGGCAACGCAGCTCATATTAATGAGTTCTTCTGTGTTCCTAAAGCAAAATTCTTTGGGATTACCGCTAAGGATATTGTAAAGTATAAGCTGCCTACACATCCTCTCAAGGATGTTGATATTAAGAGGATACAGGATGGTTTGAAGAACGATCCTTTTATCAAGGCTCATAAGGAATGGCAGTTAGAGCTTAAGGACTTGATGAAAATGAAGAAGCGTGCAGAACAGCAAGCGCTCGCTACTCACGGTCTTAATTTTGTCATCTCAGACTATCTGCCTCAGAAGATAAGTGATCCTAAGAGTTGGCTGCCTTAACTTTATAGGCCGTCATATCTGTCCTTGGTTATTGCCTCCTATGCCTACTGCTGTTTTTATTGCTCCTGCAGCTTCTGCTATGGGATTCTTCTCAACCAATGGTATTTGCAAAAAATTTGCTATCTCTTGCGCTTGTCTTAACGTCTTGCTAGTGCCAAAAGCGCCAAGGCTTATCATTCCCCTCTCTGATGTTCTGGTAAATATTGTTATCATTCCTACCTTTGATGATATTAGTGTTATTGTCTCTGTAATCCTCATTCTTGGTCCTGTACTGCCTCTACCGCTTGCAGAAGTGGAGCCGAATGTCATTTGCTGGTCTTTCCTGTATTCTACACTCTTAATATCTGATAATTCTGCTGCAACATCCTGTTTTTTTAGCAGTCCTTTCCTGTTAAGCGTCATCCTGCCTAGATTCTTGTCCAGTACTATAGTTAGTCTTGACCATGTAGCTATTACTAGTCCTCCTACAGCAAGGAATATGAGTGGTACGTATGATGCAAATTGGTTGTATACGAATGGTATGACAAAGAATAATGCGATTCCCACTACCGCAAATATTAGCCCGAATACTATCTGGACTATGCCAAGGTCATCAAGCGTCATCTTTGTATTATCAGTTTTGATTCTCATCCACAAATACTCCAATATAGTGTATATATACTTTGTTATCATCCTTCTCCCCATTATAGTATCATTTAGTAAACTTTTAATAAAGGACATTTAGTCCTTGTTCTTATGAAGATAGGATTGGATATGGATGAAGTATTGGCTCAGTTCCTCGCTACTTTCATAATATACCATAATGATAAGTATAATACTAATCATAGGCTTGAGGATATTGACGAGTTTGAGTTATGGAAGGTCTGGGGTGGGAAGAAGGGCGAGATAGGAGAGAGGATTAAGCAGTTTATTAAGGATGGTGGAGTAAGCTCTCTTAGTCCTGTTCCTAATGCCCAAAAAATCATTATGGAATTGAAAAAAGATCACGAACTCTTTGTGATTACTGCAAGGCATGATTCCGGCAGACTGTTGACTGAGAAGTGGCTTGAAGAGCATTATCCTGAAGCTTTTATGGATGTTCATTTCTCTAATGATTCTCATAAGGATAATGAGAGCCAGAAGTCTAAGGCTGATATATGCACAGAACTTGGCATTGATATAATGGTAGAGGACTCTTATGAGTTCGCTCATACTATAGCATCTGTAAATATTCCTGTATTGCTTTTAGATTATTCTTGGAATAGGAATAAGCCTCCTACCCATAATATTTATCGCGTATATTCGTGGAATGATATTCCTAGGAAGATTAATAGTATTCATAATGTATAGTTAGTGTGTGTTATGTCCTCTAGTTCTGCCATGTAGTTCATATTATCGATTGATACTGCAACCCCTCTCATTATCCTGTTTTTATTGCGCTTAAACATGTTCTGTATTATGATATAGTCCGATGGTATTATCTCTTTTTTCCTCTTTTGGAGTTCTCTTAACGGTATCCTCTCTATGCCTTTTCCTCTGGGCTCTTCGTCTACAGGCATTATGTATATGTGCATAGAATAGTGTCCTATCCTTCCCTTTTCTATTATAGTCTCATATAGTATTCCTCCGCCTGATAAAGGCGCTTGGAAGACTCCTATTTCTTCTACCATCTCTCTCATCAGAGCCTCATAATAGTCATAATCGTGCTCTTCGACTTTCCCGCCTGGAAGTCCTAATAGTCCTTTGTAAGGACTCTTCTCTCTTCTTATAAGGTACATACCCTTATCGTATATTGGAATCGCCAGTGACACTTTTATCAGTCTCTCTAAGCCCTCCATATCACTGCTATTATCATGTTATACTAATTGTTTTCGGTGTGACAATAGCGTTCATATCCAGCTGTGTCAACCTTACGAATATAATTATTGTAGTAAAGCTTAAATATAACTTATTATATACAATTATATAATATGGCTTACTGTAATATGATTCACAGTCCAACACTCGATTCAGTAATAATGGTAGAAAAAACCATACAGAAGTATACTCAGGAGTATGGAAAATATCAGATTTGGAAGAGATTGCCAAAAAAAATGATGTATCAAACCTATCTAGTAATACTCGACTATCTGGAACAGTCAGGAAAAATAATGATAGATAAGGATGGATGCGTAATCTGGACTTATGATCCTAAAGGAATCAAAAAAATTACTTCTTCAGGTGTCAAACTAATATGACTGACAATCCCAATTATGTTGCTTTTAGGGATAAGAAACTATAGAATTACTAATCTTTGGAAATATGACTTGCCCTCTGGATGGAGACTGATATACACTATTAAAACTGATGAAGTAATGATTATCAGTGTTATTCTTGAATGGTTCAGCCACAAGGATTATGAGAGACGTTTTAATTATTAGTCTAATCTTTTTATATGCTTATTTTATACAAAATGATTATAAAAGATTCTGTGAATCTTATTCTATGCTCCTGTAGTGTAGCCGGATATCACGGGGCCCTGCGGAGGCTTCAACCCGGGTTCGAATCCCGGCAGGAGCGTATCAATTCCTGTTAATAGAATGTATTTTAAGTGCATGTACCTCGGGCAATAGTTTCTGTTTTCTATATCCAGTGTAATAGTCTTCTAGTCTGGTCTGCTTATCATCCTGTGTCATTGCGATTATGTCTTTTATTGTTATGTTGAAAGGCTGCATTATCTCGTATAATGACTTTATCAGTATTTTCTTGTAGTGCTCATAGTCTATTATAAGGTTCTTTTCTGTTGGCATGACAGCTCCCTTATTTGTTATTATGTATCTTATTTTCTGTCCAGGATAAAGCTTAATCCCTCTTTTCCTGTAATCGTTTAGGGCTTGTCTTATACTAGTGTTTTTTGCATATTCTTCTCTTCCTATAATTCTTGTGTATACTAGCTTTTCATGTTTTATTGTATAAAGTTTTTTTATTGCTTCTCTTAATATTCTTGTGAGTTTCGGAAAATGTTCTTGTATATCATTCCTTTTTCTTATTCCTTTCATGCTCTCTATTAGTGATTGTTGTATCATCCTCGCGTATGGAGGGTGTCCTTTGCTTCTTAGCATCAGCCCTCTTATCTTGTATTCTCCCGTCTTTTTTAGTCCGTAGTATCTTGTGCTAACCCTCCTCCTATTGTCTGCAATGCTTGGCAGTATTATCATCCATTCATATACTGATTTTAGTTCTAGGGGTATCATTGTTCTTTTAGTCGCCTCACTAAGCAATCCCCTTATTTTTTGTTCAGAATATTCCTTGTATTGTAAGTATAATGAGTCTACCACTCCGTTTATCGCTTTATATCCTTGTTCTTCTGCAATCTCTTTAGTGTCCAATAATAATTCTCTTGAATAAGCTCCTATAGTCATATGCGCTACTCCTAATCCGAGCTTGAACTCCCTGAATCTTAGGTAGCCATAACTTGAGACTAGCACTGCTTTTAGGGCTTCTGACCTCTTGTTGTTTATTGTGGTAGGATTCTTCTTGTATTCCATTCTCTTGTCGAGGAACGGTTTTATGGACAATGGTATTATCCCCATATTATAGTCTGATATCATGATGCTTAGTCCTGGGACTCTTCTTAGAGGACTTTTATTTGACAATAATGTGTCCGCGCTTATATTATAATAGTATATTATCCATGGGTACATGCTTGCAAAGTCTATTTCTATAATGTTATTGTAGAATCCTGGTTTTGGGTCCATTCTATGCCCGTACCTGTCTGACTTTATGTATTCTGACACTTTCATAGGAGTGTCTACGGGCTTTTCCTTGTATGGGACTAGCATATTGTTTTGGTACAATGTTCTTATTATCTTCTGTTGGAATACGAATCCGAAGCTCCTCGAGACTATGTTCTGGAATCTTGCCCCTGACATTCTGCAAAGTTCTATTATTCCTGATATGTCTGATGATCGTCCTATAGCAGTATTAGTGTCTATTAGTAGTCTTCCTTTCAGTCTTATGGGACGGTCCTTGTATATTACGAGTCCGTAGCTGTGCCATGCTCTTCCCTCCTTGTACTCATGATTGTATTCTCCTATCCTGTTAGGCTCGAACAATATATTGTTCTCTTTGAATCTGTGCATGATGTATGGAAAGTACAGGTATGCTCTTTCTATTATTATGATGTCAGGGTCTATTCTTGTAAACTCATCTTTGAATGTTGTTAGAACTTCTTTCTCATCTCCCGATATTACTCTGTCATCAAGTATTATTTTTTTAATTTGGTTATTGAATGATGACTGGATGTCTCCTGATGATACTAATTCTATTACTGTATTGGTTAGCTCAGGATCCTCTTCGATAAAATATTCATTATTGTCATTTGTATTTGTGAAAGGAAAAATATTGTTTTTAAGCATGAATTCTTCTTCTGGACTTATATCAGCATTGTATAGCTGCATCTTATAGTTTGTTATACTCTCAAATCTTCTTATGTATTCTTCATAACAGTCTATGTTTTCTATGAATGCATGGAATACTTTCTTTTTTCTTCCCATAAAATCGTTCATGGCACATTTGTAGTATGGAAGCCCTAGTCTCTTAAGTGCATATTCTGATTCTTTATTTTGGTCAGTGTAGAATGAGGCTACGAATCTTCTTTTTTGTAAAGAATTATTTAGGCCCTTCTTTTTCCATAGTACTATATGGTTTTTTTCCCTGAATACATCAATCAGGAATTCTTTCATTATTACCATCATACATTATTATTTGCTGCATTTCCTTTTTCTGCTCTAACATTATGGAAAGCAAAAATAACGCCCATGTATTAATGCTTCCCGCATTGCTTATGCTACCGACATGGGAATGCACATCTCCTATCATCTTATCAAACAATGATTTTTCTTCTTGTGATAATGCCCTCCTGTAGTCTTTTAGTTCCATTATTATTGTGTCTATTACCTGTTTTTGAGTGCTTATAGTATGTCCCATCTACATTGTATTATTTATGATATTAAAGGATTGATGCGAGGATGTCTTGTGAAAAGTTATTGGAAAGATTTATATACAACTGTAAACATTTCTTTACATATGGAAAGAATACTAACCATATTAAGCCCTTTTTTTGAGGATCCTCAAAGAAGGTTTGGAATAAGGGAGCTTTCAAGGATTCTTAAGATAAACCATACTACTGTCAGACAACACCTGATAAGGTTAAAAAAAGAAGGATATCTTGAAGTTGAAAAAGAAGGATTATACTCATTTTATAAAATATTTCTGTCAAGAAAGACTCTTAATCTAAAATTGTATTATAATCTTGAGAAGATAAGAATGTCTGGACTTGTTGAAGAAATTGTAAGAAAATATGATTATCCTACTATTGGAATATTCGGAAGCTACGCTATAGGGATGGATTATGCTGATAGTGATATAGACATATGCATTCTGACTAGTATTACCAATGAAGTTGATCTAACTAAGTTCGAAAAAAAGTTGGGTAGAAAGATTAGCATCCACAGGTTTTCCGAAAAATCGTGGAGCAGGCTTAAGAAGACCAATCCCAATCTGGTTAACAATATTGCTAATGGTATTGTGCTTTCAGGCCAGATGGTACTTGTATGAATTTCAATACAAAACTAAGGAGGAAAAAAATAAAGATTATTAAGCCTGACATATTGAGAGCGAACAGTCTTGTTAAATCTTCTATAGAGGCTTTGAATACAGCTAATAGCATACCTTTAAGCGATGAAAGTTCCAAAACAGTTTTCAGGGAATTATATGAGTCTTTAAGAGAGTATTCTGAGGCCATAGGCTATCTTCATGGATACAAGTTCATGGACCATGAGTCTATAGGTTATTTTATCAATGAGAAGCTGGATGAAGAAAATGTATATGTACATTTTGATAGGTTTAGGAAGATAAGAAATTCCATAAACTATTATGGAGAGGATATTGATATAAGCACGGTTAAGGATGCAAAAAAGAGAGTTCCTCTAATGATAAAATCTCTTAGCAAACATTTAGATTAGTTATTTTCTTTTTCTAAACGTTTCATTATATGCAGTAATTGATCATCCCTAGTATTGGTTATTCATCCTCTATTAAGATTCTGCCATTAAGCAATACCTTCTTACAATGGAATGGTGCGGCTCTTGATTTGGAAGCGATGCAAAAACGCTTGTCCCATACCTTTTTTCTATTTGTATAAGCATCCTATACGAGTCTTCTAGTACTTTATTATCCTCTAACCTATTGTTGTATGAGTAGAATCCTACTGGGAATGTTACGAATATTCTTTTTATCTCAAGCTTTTTTATCCATGATGGCAACAGCCTTATTGCGCTTCTGAACCTGTATACTGATTCTATGCTAATTACATATACTCTGTCTAGCATGTCAATATCAATACAGTCTAATAACTTGTATGGATCGCATGCCCTTGCACTGTCTATTATTATGCTATTATGATATTTGAATGCCATTATTACTGTCTTCCTGTTGGCATCACCCCTCTCTGAAATGATTCCTATCATAACGAGTATAAGATTTGATAGTATAATATGATGACATGGGGTTGTCTAATGAGTTCTTGTTATCATCCAGGCATTGTAGTAAAGGTGTGCGACAGCCGTCAGCACGAGCGGGAACGAACGTTCACGCTTGACGCTGATGCCGCCGGGGGTGACCCCTACGGGGTGGCGCATAGCGCACTTTTTCAGACATTTTCTACAGAGCCTATCGTCCAGAAAGGTTTAAGAATAATAAACTCCCGAATTTAGTGCATGGAGCCATTGGAATTCGCATTGTTTGCCCTTATAGGAATGGGCACAGGATTCCTCTCAGGACTGTTTGGTATAGGAGGGGGCAGCATTAGGATTCCTCTGCTTATGATGATGGGCCTCCCTATAGTAAACGCTTATGCTACTAACATGATAGCCATATCGTTCTCTTCAGGAACTGCTGCCCTGGTTCAAAGAAAGAATATTGACTGGAAAATGGCCTATTATGTTATGATAGGAGGAGTCATAGGAGTGGGCCTTGCTACTTTACTGGTAGGAATAATATCCCCTATCATTCTTGCATGGATATTCCTTTTTGCTTCAATAGTTACTACTCTGGGTCTTTATCTTGAAAGTATCAGTCCTAAACTCTCAGGACGAATACACCCTAATAAGACTAATGTTGTAAGCGGAATATTCTTCCTTAATTTTATTATTGGTCTTAGGGGCGGTTCGGGAGGAACACTGTTTCCTCCTTTCCTGCATATGATGCATCTTGAGATGCACAGGGCAATAGCCACTAGTCTTATGGCATCTTTTGTTACGGGAACTGTTGCTACGCTGATATACATTTTTAGGGGTGATGTATTGTGGATGATAGCATTGATTGTCGGTATTTTCGATATTTTAGGCGCTTATGCAGGAGGAAGAGTGTCTTTGAGGTCAGCATCCTCTTTTCTTAAGGCGGGGCTTGCTATACTCGTATTCATGCTTGCAGTATATGTTGTCTATAGTCAATATGCCCTCAGATAGTAACACAATATTAGTCCTATTATTATGATAGTGCCAATATTTTATAAGTTATATATGGCTACTATTATCATGGAAGTACTCGATTTGAAAGGAGCATACAGAGTTATGACTTCCGCTGACCTTAGCACTCAATCAGTATTTCACGGTGATGAACGATTATATTATACCGAAGGAGTATTGTCCAGTATTGACGCTGACACTAGCATGTTCCTTATGGAACACAAAGTTCCAAGACCCATAATAGTAGGATACCATAATACTGTTGCTATGCTTCCTAAGAATAATGATAAGTTTCCTGTTACTGGGATAATGCATTATTTTCTTGCGAAGACTCTTGCTGAGCAAGAACTGCAATTGGATAATAATACTATAGCAGACCTTGACTGCGGCTCAGGGTTTCTGGGCAATTATCTCGGCTTAAATATCAGTGGTATGGATAATGGTCTATTGGTTTTTTCTGACTCTTATCCTGAATCACTGGATGCAGCATTTCTATCTTACTTGATTAATAATAACTATGAACTCTCCGAGCTGACATTAGACAAACAAATTGACAGGGTATTAGTGTCTCATGATAATGGAAAAAGAGCCTTGTTTTTGCGAGGTCATCATATGCTTTCATTAGAGGATATTGCTGCCGATATTGCCGTGTGCGCTCCTGACTATATTCCTTATTTATGGGACGATCATCCTGAATCCTACTATGTTTTAGGACAGGTATCAAAAAATATGGGATCTGAATTGTATGTTGCTCATTCCTCGCTGTCTAATGACGCTGTATTAGATGCGGTTTCACGAATGAATTCCAGTATAAGTACTATTGGTGAATTGGAAACTCCATTATTGTTGCAGGTTTCTGGCTCTAGAAAGCTTCCTACGCTTAACAGTCCTGAGGGTAGAGAAATTGTAGAAAGCCTTATTGATAAGGGCATGAGAATAATAACTAAAAATAGTTATAAGATTCCTTACCATACTATTATGGTGTCCAAGATTACACACCAATAACCATTTATCACTACTATAAAATAGCAAAATAATAGAAAGACTTATAAACATTTTGTCAACTCTCAGCTTTTATGGAACAACCAAACCATGATAATCAGTTGGAAGCAATACTAAATTCTTTAGTGCATCATACTGTAAGCCCTTCAAGGTTTAGTGAATCTGAACTTAATGAAAAGATGAGCAATCCTAATCCTATTAGGAGCAAGTATAGCGTAGGGCAATATTATATTCCAAGCGAGTTGTTTACTATACCTGTAGAGTATGATATTCCCGAGGTAAAAGAATTCCATGCTAACAACAAGAGCTTTCAGACTATAGTGCCATCAGGCACTGTTCTTAAAGGCTATATTGTTGCAGAGTATGATGATAATGGCATTCTAACGTTGGAAGGGTATGCCCATCCGGAATACGAGCTTGTTAGGTTTAATGCGACTGGTAATGTAAAAAGTGCGACTATAGTAAGGATTCCTACATTGTTTGATAACATACCCCGACTTAGAGAGGAAGCATCATTATACCCTATTAATAATGGGCATGACTCCCATAATATTAAGCTCTCACAACTTGCACTATCACGTGTTAATCCTAAAACATACGCTCCTAACGCTGCAATAATTAAAGGGTTAGAGCACAGCCTAAAAAACCATATACTGATGCTTAAAGGAGATGATGGCAAACCAGTATATGATGGTGCTAAGGGTATGTTCATAAAAGACTAATCCTTTTATACTATAGTCATATCTCAATATTATGAACCCGCCTTATTATTTTATTACAGCCAACGGAAAGACCAGAGCATACTATAATAATGTAAAGTATGAGGGCAAGGAAGGCATTATACCATTAGAACAAATAAATGATGCTGTTGATGGCGAATCGTTAAAGACTCATCTTGGCAAGAGCATTAGTATACACTCAGCGAATCCATTTGATATCATTGAAGATTTCAGGAGAGGACCTCAAACTATAGTGCTAAAGGATGCTATGTATATTATAGGACGTTTAGGCATCAATAAGAATAGCATAGTACTGGAGGGCGGTACAGGTTCTGGGAGCATGGCCGCATATTTTGCATTGTATTCTAGTAAAGTATACTCTTTTGAGCGCAGGAAAGAATTCTATGATATTAGTGCCAAGAACATAGGCCGTATTAAGAGTTATGACGCATTCTCAGATATTATTATGATAGAAGATGATATATCTTCAGCGCCAGCACATGTTAAAGAGAAGGTCGATGCAATATTCCTTGATGTTCCTGAGCCATGGAAATACTTAGAAATGCTAAAGCCACTGCTTAAGGATAATGGAAGGATAGCATGTTATGTCCCTAATGTTACTCAAGCTATCGAATTTGCGAATAGCCTTAAAGGATTCGTGTATGAAGAATGCTCTGAAGTAATGGTTAGGCAATGGAATGTTCATGGCAGGATAGCAAAGCCTCATAAAGAGCTGATGCATACTGCTTTCCTGTTGTTTGCACTTAACAAAAGAGCTGCGTTGCAGTAAGGGTGTGCGACAGCCGTCAGCTGGAGCAAGAACAACTGTTCTTGCTTGACGCTGATGGGCCGGGGGTTGGCCCCTGCGGGGTGGCGCATAGCACACCTTCACTGACATTTGCATCAGAGCCCAAAAAGAGCATAATATTTATAAGTTGCAGACTAGTCTATAGTAGTGGGGGATAGAATGAAAAAGAATATGTTGGTTAGAGACTTGATGGAATCAGGGGGTATTAGCGAATACCTTATAAGAGAATTTACTCATGCACACTCTTTTCCTCTGGTAATGGACCTCGTATACAAAAAGAGGAATATCCAGGTTTCTTTGGACTATGAGGATGTAGAGATATGCTTTTCTACAGCCAAGTATATAGAGAATTATTCTCTTAGTATGATTAAGCCCAAGAGGTTCACCAAGTCTTTTTGGAGCAGGCTTACAAGATTCCTGTTCAACTCTACATTGTATGCGAGGAGCGGTATATTCATGATAGAAACGAGCAGTCATTTTAATGACAGGGAGCTTTCTTTGATAGCGGAATTCTATTCGGAATTTTCTGAGAGATATCTTCAGGACGCTGATTTCTTTGTGGGCATAGGAATAAAAGTGAATCCAAATCTAAAAAACAGTGTTAGTTTCCACTCGCTAAGTTTCTATCCTAAGAGCGCTAAACTGTGCCAGTCATGCTACCAGAAAGTAGCCAAGTTTATTATTAGGGAAGGAGAAGAGCATTATCAGGCTTGCGAGAGATGCTCTCATACCGAAAAACCTGCCAAACGCAAGAGAAGAGTATCTCAGAGGAGGAGATAGTGGAGATTATAGAAACATTGAAGCATCATAGGACAATGTTGAAAGGCCATTATAAGGCCATTAAGAATGTTGATAATAGGCTGACACAGGATTATAAGACTCATGAAGAAAGAGCTAGCAGGATTAGGGCTTTGATAGATTCTGGAAAGATTATAGAGCATATTGGATTGAGGATTAATGCTCATAGGCATGGCAGGATAAGAAGCCATGACAACCCTATAGATGCTGAGCTTGAAGGACTAAGACAGTATGTTGATACTATAGAGGAAGCCCATAATATTCTAATAGACTATCTTCATGAGCTGTCTGGTATGAAAGATATACTCATCTTTTTTCATGATAAGGTAGGCCATGATTATGGCAATAAGATTGCAGCTCCATTATTGTTGGAAGCTGACACTCTCAGGCACCATATTGAAAGCGAGAATAAGCATGTTAGGGAAGACGAACTATTATTGAAGAATCTTACTGAGACCATTGCTAGAGAGCGTAGCGCTCTTAGTATGATATTTTTGCATGACAACGACCATAATATTTGGAATAAGCAGCCTCCTATTAGTTTAATGCGCGAGAGGTTTAATAATACTGATCTCAATCTTAGAAGAATAGCTTCCAGAGTGCATTCCCATAATACACATCTTGAAAGCCATATACTTTCTTATGTGAGAGAGCTCAATGCTGTTATTAGGGATTATGAGAGCATCATGCACTCTTATCGTAATTATAAGAAGGCCGCTTAAAGACAAACAGATATAAATGGTATGTTCTTCGCCAGACTTGCGGGGGTAGCAAAGCCTGGCCAAATGCGCAGGACTTAAGATCCTGTCCCTTAGTGGGTTCGCGGGTTCAAATCCCGTCCCTCGCATAAGGATTGATTCCTGGCAATGCATAACTTGCTATGTATCCTTGATTATAAGCTGTAGTAGGAGAGCCTCCAGGACTGGTACCTGTATTAGCGAGTATTATTATAGCTGTTTTAGCGTCATATTCTATTCTTTCTTGAGAGTTAATCTTATCGTACTCTTCTTTTGATATCTCTATGAAGTGGGCTATCGCATCATCAATAGCCTTTCCATGCAATGAGCGATAATCATGTTTTATTCCTGCAATGCCATTATTGTTGAGGCTTACTCCTATCATGCTGCCAAGTAGTCGTCTAATACCATTCTTTCCAGTGCTTGACATCGGAGTCATTATGTCATATGCCAATAATTGTTCCAGATTATGTTGTGAGAAGCCTACCTCTATTAATGGCACGTTATCTTTCCTGAATACTATCTCGGCTCTCATCCATAGAATACTATTGTGGGGGTGATTAAAAAAGGTATCGGTAGGGATATGTTTTTAAAAGACCTATAATCTCTCCAGTATCATGCCTCTGTGGCGCAGCCGGTAGCGCGCGTCCTTGGTAAGGACGAGGTCCCGGGTTCAAATCCCGGCAGAGGCTCCATTCTTATTGCGACGTACTATTATATATTACTACATTATACTATTATCATGCAAATCAATATACAAACGAATAAGCGTAACGAGATTATTGATATTACCGATAAAGTTCAAAAGTCAATTAAAGATAATGGTAATGCTGTAATCATCAGCAATCCCCATACTACTTGCGGCATAATGGTTAACGAAGGATATGATCCTGATGTTGCCAATGATATTATTGCCAAACTCAATAATCTTATACCCAAGTCAGAATCGTATTATAGGCATGCTGAGGGAAACTCTGACTCTCATCTTAAGACTGCTATTATCGGAAACAGTGTTACGCTTCCTATGGACGATAACCATATTAGGCTTGGCAGGTGGCAGAGGATATTCCTATGCGAGTTTGACGGGCCAAGATTAAGAAAGGTAGATATCGACATATTGTAACTATAATACAATATTGCTATTCATATCTGAGCATTATAGGATCTATAGGAGTGTCTTTGAATGTCCCTCCTAACCTTGCGACGGTATATTTTTGGGGACTGAATTCATTTCTTAGGCTTTCTATAAAAGGAATGTCTCCGTACGATTCTATTACCAGCATGTAATCATAGTATCCAATCATCCGATATGCTTCTATTATGTTCTTGTTGTTTCTGAGGAATCTTACGAACTTTTCTGGCTCTGCTATATCCGCATTGGATAGTTTTACGAATATGAAAAACTTGGATATTCCTATCTTATCATACCTAATGTTGCATGTATATCCCATTATTATCTGGTCATTCTCCATTTTTCCTAGCTCTTTTCTTGTCGTCTGCGGACTAAGTTTTGTTTTCTTTGACAGCTCGCTTATTGGCGCGGAGGCATCTTGTATTAGTATCTTAATGAGATTATATTGTCTCTTTGTGAGTTGAAGATTTCTATGTCCTGCGCTCATTTCTATACCCCTGCGAGGTTTGGTTCTTCTTTGATACTGCCTTCCGTAATGCCATTTTGATGTAATAGTGCTGTATTCAGGGCTTTCTATGTCCTCTGAATGTTTCTCTAACAGTTCCGCTAGAACTCTTTCTATTGCAGATATGCTCATTACATTGTATTCTGCTATGCAATCGTATCCATATTGTCCAAGGTGTATTGAGCTGATTTCAGGAGTCTCTTTTAGGTATCCTATTATCTCTTTAAGTTTTGATGTTGAGTAGTGCTTTAGGTTAAAGAACATTATCATGCCAGTGTATCCCAGTAATAGTGTGTTTAGCAGTATCGTCTTATCTATAATCTTTGATTCTGACGATAGCTTTCTGTTAAGGTATGCTACTCCTTGCGGTGTAATCCCCAGTTTTCTTGCCAGTTCAGAGTTGGATTGCCTGCTGTTGTTTGTCAATTCATATATGAGATATCCAATATTACGTTTCATATTTTTAATAATGACAATAATATATATAAATATTTCCTATATTTAAAGTATATTGTTTCCAAAATATTATAAGTGTTATGTGCTGCACTTGTCTTATGGTACGCGACTCTAATGAGGCTGATGAGGATGGTTGTAGGTATTCTTATAGTTTTATCATCATGCCTAGCGCCCTTTACTAACGAGTATTATTGTTATTGTAATGCTCAAGGACTAGGTCTAAATCGTTGCCATGATATTATGGAGGGGAATTAGTATGAAAGCAGTAATATTGCATGAGAACATTGAATGGGCAGAACTGCAGTTTTCCAAAGAGCTGCAAAATAGAGGAATAGAATGTACACTCCATGATATTAGGGACCTGGACGAAGGCAAAATAAAGGAGTTGTTGGATATGAACCCTGATCTTGTGTTGAACAGGGTATATCCCTCTGTTGCTTACAGGAATTATCATAATAACATTAAGGCTTTAGCGCTTATGAAAGAGTTTGAGAACAATGACATTTTTTGTGTTAACTCTTATCAGACCACTAAAGCCGATTATAGCAAGCATAAATCCGCATCTATAATGGAGAATAATGGAGTGTCAACACCAAAAACATTATACTTTTCCAAATATGAGTACGATATAGGAAAGATAGAGGATTTTGTGGCATTGCATGGATTTCCACTAATAATGAAAAGAGATATAGGGGGCAGAGGAAGGGATATCACCCTTATAGAATCAAAGGAACAGCTGTACCGACAGGTAATAAGAGTCCTTTTGGAAGTACAGTCAGACAATTATGAAGCAGGGTATGTCCTGCAGGAGTTCATTCATCCCGTAAGAAATCATGATTGCAGAATAGCCATAATAGACGGAAAATTCGTATTCTCGTATGGGAGAACACTAATTCCTAGACCTGGATTTAGTGAGAGCCCGTGGCTTGCGAGCGTTTCTAACGGCTCTCAAATAATATCTTACAGTCCTTCTGAAGAAGAAATTGAACTGGCTATTAAGGCAACCAGTGCTATAGGAGCCTTGTTTAATGAGGTTGATATGACGTTTAGCTCTAAAGGACCTACGATCATAGAAAACAATCCATCCCCAAACTATGATCCAGGAGAAGAAGAGCTTATTGATAAAGCGGTCAGTCTAATACTTGCCAAGATTGGTGATAAGGTTGTTTTACGCCACGATTAACTCTTATATTCCAGACAATCCTTATTGCAATGAGGGAACAGCTGATTTTACACTGCGAATCCAGGAGAGAGGATTGGATCCTATACTACTATTTCCCAGTGAGATTGGCAAAGAAGATCCTCCGAGGCTGTTTAGGCCTCATTATTACAGGAAGAATGGGATTACAGGAATATTTTTGGAACAGTTATCTGAAGTTTTGGACTATGACTCTTTTTTTTGGGTTTATGGATTGGATGAACAAGAACCATCCATGAATTCAGGATTCTTTCCAGGCCTTAAAGAGTATAATGACAGTGGGATGAGGATGATGAACACTCCAGTGGCAGAATACTGGGCCGCATCAAAAAAGAACATACTAAAGCTTGACAGTATTCCTATTCCCCGTACATATATAGCAGACAGTGAAGATGATTTGTTGGAATTGCTAAAAGATGAAGGCAGACTGGTTGCAAAGGCAGACTCCAGTTTTAGGGGTGCCAACATACATCTCATAGAACATACCAGTATTGGCTCAGAATCATATAATGCAGTCGCATCAAATATTGAAGGCTACATATTACAAGAGTTAGTGCCCAACGATAACGAAACACGACTAATATATCTTGACGGAAAGCTTATAGCATCCCGCCAGATAATCAACAGGGAAACGCCATGGGAAAAGAGAACTGGCGATTATGCTAATAGAAAATCTGTTAATCGCAGTCTTAAAATACCATATAATCCTTCGAAAGAGGAGTTGGATATAGCAAGTTCTATCATAGAGCAGACAGGAATGGAATACGGCTCGATAGACTTTTTTGTAGGCGACAAAATAGTAGTGAACGAAATCAACGGTTCAGGAACAGGAACAGAGCCATACAAAGGACTAATAATTACGGACATGCTACTAGACCATGTCATAAGGAAGTATCTGTAAATGGAAATGGCACTATATTGGAGAGGTGATGGCATTGTTTTATCTTACGTTAAATTCTGACATTCCAGTAAACCCCTTCTATTATGATAGTACTATCGACATTGTTTTCAAAGTTCAGGATAGGGGTTTGGATATCAGGGCAATTTTTCCTTCAGAAGTGGGTAAAGAAAACAGTCCTACCCTATATTATCCTATATCATCAGTAATTAAAGGTACCAGGGGACTGTTCTTAGAGCGTACTAATGATAAAATTGACAATGACTCTGTCATCTGGATATATGGTCTTGATGAGCATAGGCCTGCACTGAATCCTAATTTATTTGGCGGACTGCAACAATATCATGAAAGTGGGATGAGGATGATGAACACTCCAGTGGCAGAATACTGGGCCGCATCAAAGAAGAACATACTAAAGCTTGATAGTATTCCCATTCCAAGAACGTACAGTTTAAGCAGTGAAGAAGAACTTATTGGTCTCTTAAAAGATGAAAAAAGATTGGTTGCAAAGGCAGACTCAAGTTTCGGAGGACATAACATACATCTCATAGAACATAATAGTATTGGCTCAGAATCGTATAATGCAGTAGCATCAAATATTGAAGGCTATATAATACAAGAGTATGTGCCCAACGATAACGAAACACGACTAATATATCTTGACGGAAAGCTTATAGCATCCCGCCAGATAATCAACAGGGAAACGCCATGGGAGAAGAGAAGCGCGGATTATGACCCTTCATCTGCTTCACGTAAAAAAAGGGTTATTCCGTATACACCCACAAGAAAAGAATTGTATACTGCCAACTCTATTATAGAACAGACAGGAATGGAATACGGCTCGATAGACTTTTTTGTAGGCGACAAAGTAGTAGTGAACGAAATCAACGGTTCAGGAACAGGAACAGAGCCATACAAAGGACTAATAATAACGGACATGCTGCTGGACCATGTCATAAGGAAGTATTTGTAAAATGCACAAGGCAAGAATAATAGCACCGTCACACAGGTTTAGGAGGAAGGATTATGATCGTGCTATTAGCAATATGAAAAGGCTTGGATATAGTTATTCGCATTCTGACAAATTGTTTGACAGGGATCTTGCCTATGCCGGTAAGGCTATAGACCGTGCAAAAGACATTAATGATGCTTACTCTGATAATAATACAGATATTATATGGGCTATTAGGGGCGGGAATGGAAGTATAGAAACTCTTAGCCATATTGACTTTGCTCAAATAAAAGATAATCCTAAGCCTATGATAGGATACAGTGATGTCAGTTTGCTATTGAATGTTATCAACCAGAAGACAGGTGTTAGGATGATTCACGGTCCTAATGCTGCATACAAAGTCGATGACAAATACCGAAGGTCTGTTGAGCAATCCATTATGGATTGTATTGACAGGAATCATTATTCAATGCCTTTGGTCAACACCAATTTCTTAGGAAATATTACCGGCAAAATAGTCGGAGGCAACCTCTCATTGGTTGTAGACTCTCTTGGGACATCTTTTGAGATAGATACTGATGACAGTATACTGTTTTTTGAGGACCTCGATATTAAGGGGAGGAGATTATACACTCTTCTCGTACAATTATATCTTGCGGGCAAGCTTAATGTCAATGCGATAGTGTTTGGTCATTTCAAGAACTGCAGCCATCATAAGCATTATATCAGGTTGTTTGTCAGCCGTTATAATATCAATGCTGCTTATACGAATAGTTTTGGCCATGGGAATATCAATATTGCTTTTCCCATAGGTGATAATGCTATAATCTCTTCTAAAGACAATAGCATATTATTCTATTAGCCATACAATGTGTGCTTATGACAGTCTTTCGCTAAGAGACTCTATACTATTAATGAATGCTTCTAGCCTGTCATTATATTCTTCTGCAATAACATTTCCTTCTTCATCAAATGACTCTTTGACATTAGATATCATTATTGTCTTAGGTATTACTATTCCTCCTAATGCGGGAATTATCATTCTTAATTGCTCGTTGGCTCTTATACCTCCATATCTTCCTGTACTATAGCTTATTATTCCAAAGACCTTGTTCTTGTATTCAGGGTAGAATGTGTCTAATGCGTTTTTTAGGGCTCCTGTAATAGTATGGTTGTATTCTGCTGCTATTATTATTATGGCTTTAGAGTTTCTTATGCCATCGCTTATCTTCTTTAGTTCTATTAGTCTGCCTTCGCTCTTGTCATACCTCTCACTGAATACCTGTAATGATTTCTGTTCTTGAGGGTTAACCAGTACAATATCATATCCTTTCTCAGTTAGCACTTTTTCTATCCAGCTATATACTCTTAGTCCGTTGCTTTCATTTCTTGTACTTGACAGGAATATGGTTATTTTTGCCATAATAATAGTTTCAGCCACGGTTTTATAAATGATACGGAGCATTTATTATGGTCATTTATTTGTTACTGTGTAATCAGTTCAAATGACCCTTATTATCATAATCTTTTTATAAGACTAATAAAGCTTTCTCTAAGAATTCATGCTATTATTGAATTATACGGAGGTAGAATGTTATGGCAGAAGAAGAACGTAATAATGATGGGGATGAGCCTTTAAAAGGACCTAGGATTACTCATATCCAGAGGGAATCATCCCCTAAGAGTGAGCCTGACAATTTTTGGAAGATAGCCGCTTTTGGTTTTCTCATACTGCTAATAGTAAGTATAGGAACTAGGGGTTTTACCTCTTTTGATTTGTTTGCTGGTACAGATCCTACAGGAAGAGCTATTCTTCCAGGTGATGACGTGCAGGTTGACGGATTCTATTTTTTGGGTGATGAGAATGCTCCTGTAACGATTATAGAATATTCTGATTATATGTGTCCTTTCTGTCAGAGGCATCATGTCCAGACTCTGCCGAGGATTATGGAAAACTATATCGAGACTGGCAAGGTAAGGTATGCTTTTGTAGACTATCCTGCTATCAGGCATCCTGTAACAGAGCCTGCGGCTAATGCAGCATGGTGTGCTGGAGACCAAGGAAGATATTATGAGTACAATGATATTATATTCAGTAATTTTGACAGTCTAAGAACTGTTACAGGCAATCCTAATGCTCAATTATTGGGTTTTGGAGAGCAATTAGGGCTTGATATGGATGCTTTTACTGAGTGTGTAGAGGCAGGAAGACATCTTGATGGTATCATGCAAAGAGCTCAGGAAGCCTCTCAACGTGGAGTGCAGGCCACCCCAACATTTTTCATTAATGATGTGATGGTTAGGGGCGCTCAGGATTATAGGGTATTCGAAGAGTATATCGAGCAGGCACTTGCAGGAGATCTTGAAGCTCCTCCGCCACAAGTAGAGGAGATTGTAGAGCAACTTCCATCCTCTCCTGAAATAATCACTTTTAGCGTACAAGGCCCTATGCTTGGCGATAGTGAAGCTCCTATTAGCATATCAGACTTTTCGAGCTATCAGTGCCCATTCTGTGCAAGATTCCATCTTCAGACACTCCCTCATATAAGATCAGAATATATCGAAGAAGGAATAGTTAGGATGTATGCAAGAGACTTCCCATTGGCTATGCAAGTGAATAGCGCTCCTGCTGCTAATGCAGCTCATTGTGCAGGAGACCAGGACTCTTATTTTGAGTACCAATCAATACTTTATAATAGGCAGTCTACATGGGCATCTCTACCAAATCCTACTGATGCTTTTGTCAGTTATGCCGTAGAATTAAATCTTGATGAGGATATTTTTAGGAGCTGTGTTGAGGATTCTGTTCATGCTCAAAGAGTCCAGTCTGACTTCGGAGTAGGACAATCTGTAGGAGTGTCAGGCACCCCATCATTTATTGTGTTAACATCCAAAGAAAATGTTGATGTTGATGCACTTGTAGAATTGCAGATGCCTGACGGCAGAGGCGGTTTCTTCATAAGGTATATTGAGACAGAAGAAGGCCTTGCAGGCGCTAGAGTGGTTGGTGCCCAGCCAGCAGAAGTATTCGATGCTGTGATATCAGCATTAAGATAAGTCCATGAGAAGAAAACATTTTTTTACTATTGTTAATATGATAGTTTTTCGTTAGTTAAAGGAAGATTTAAAAACATCATTCCAGTACTTTTATATATGGGCCTGTGGTCTAGTGGTTATGACGCCACCTTGACGTGGTGGATGTCCCCAGTTCGAATCTGGGCAGGCCCATCATAAAAATGAAAGCACACCATATGAGCAAGAGCAAGATAGCACTATTAGTGTTGATCTTAGTTTCTAGTCTGGTAGCATTGCTTATGATAATGCCTTACATGCGTACAATTATTGCAGGGATAACTGCAGGCTTCATATTCCTTCCATTGTACAAATTATTGAAGAGAATAGTAAGGTTTGAATGGATTGCCAGCATAATGGTACTTATAGTAATATTATTCTTTCTTGTAGTGCCTCTTGCAATTTCAGGCATACTCATTGCTCAAGAGCTTTCTACTCTTGCAGACCTCTCTTCAGGCCAAATAGAAGATATTCTTTCTGGGATTGACGATATGAATATACCGTCATATATTGGTGGGATTGTCTCTCCAGAAGAGCTTCAGGATTATGTGGACAGGTCATTGTCTAATATGGCTTTTAGGTCCACTCAGTGGATTGAGAGGATGCTCGCAAACAGCCTTAATTTTTTCTTGTCATTCTTGGTCTTCACTTTCGTCACATACTATTATATGAAAGACCATAACAAGATTAGCAGTAAGATTAGGGAAATAATCAAGTCTTTGTTTGACAGCAAGGATTCTGTGAGGATACAGCATTATCTTACTAAGGTCGGCTCTACTGTTAACGCTGTTATTAGGGGTACTATTATTATGACTATTATACAGTCGGCACTGCTGATACCATTGTATTATGCGCTCGGACTCCAAACTCCATTGTTATGGACTATACTAACTTTTTTCGTAGCACTCCTGCCAATGTTCGGCACTACTATTATATGGCTTCCTCTAACCGCTATTGTACTGGTAAGGGCTATCATGATGGGTGATGTTAGCATGATAATAATAGCCATAGTCGGTTTTGGATGGGGTACTTTTGTGGCTAATGTGGATAATGTGCTAAGGCCTACTATTATTGGTAAGCAGGGCAAGATTCACCCCTTGACCATTCTTATAGGGATTTTGGGAGGACTGAAGGTCTTTGGGTTTGCAGGTATATTTGTAGGACCTGTCATTCTTACGGCAGCATTCCTGTTCATAGAGACATTTCTTATATCTGACGAAAAGAAGGATGCTGAGAATAATACAATAGATTTAAAAAAACAATGAATTCTATTCTATTGTGATGATTAATGGAATTTCTTGTTAAGAAGACAGGATTCTCTTCTGGGGGTCCTAGGATAGTGTACATGAACAATAATGATGCTACTGCTCTTGGAGTCCATAAGGGCAATAGGATAATGCTATCATCAGGAAATTATAGCAGTGCTGTCGTGGTTGACATATCATATAATAACAGTATAAAAAGAGGCAGCCTCTCAGTTAATGAAGAGGTTAGGAGAGCATTAGGGGATTCTAGGAAGGTCAAGGCTGAGCTCATAGGCAAGCCAATATCATTGTATTATATTAGGCAAAAGATTGAGGGCAAGGAGCTTAAAGAAAATGAGATAAGGAAGATTATCGAGGATATAGTAAGCCATACTATTATTGACTTTGAAATATCATTTTTTGTAGCTGCAGGTCATGTTCACGGATTTACTGATAACGAAACTATCGCATTAACCAAGGCAATGATATCCACTGGTGAAATATTACGATTCGGTAATACTATGATATATGATAAGCATTGTACTGGAGGAGTTCCCAATAACAGGACTACTATGATCATGGTGCCTATACTTGCATCTCTGGGTCTTAAGATTCCTAAGACAAGTTCGAGGAGCATTACGAGTCCTGCCGGTACTGCAGATACTATGGAGGTTCTTGCTAATGTCCACTTGTCAGCCCAGGATATAAAAAGAATAGTCGATAAAGAAAACGGGTGCATAGCATGGGGGGGCTCTTTGAATCTTGCTCCTGCAGACGATGCGATTATTAATGTAGAGCATCCTCTAGGACTGGATGCGAGGGGACAGCTTATAGCTTCAGTGCTCGCCAAAAAAGCTTCAGTATCCTCAAAGAAAGTCCTTATAGATATTCCTATAGGCAAGAATACTAAATTTAAGACAAGGGCTCAGGGAAATGCGTTAAAGAAGAAGTTTGAGCTTGTAGGAAGGAAGATAGGCATGGATATTACTACCATTCTTACTGACGGGGAAGAGCCTATAGGACGAGGAATAGGACCTGCTCTGGAAGCAAGAGACGTATTATGGATTTTGGAGAATGATTCTAGAGCCCCTAAAGACCTTAAGGAAAAGAGTTGTATGATGGCAGGCATCCTTATAGAGATGTCAGGAAAATCTCCTAAAGGAAAAGGAGTAGTTCTTGCCAGGAACATTATTGACTCTGGAGAGGCTTTGAAGAAGATGAAGAGTATTATCAAGGCTCAGGGTAAGAAGATAGATTGTTCTAAAGATATAAAGCTCGCAAAGTATTCTTATGACATAAGGGTTCCTAAGAAAGGACTGTTGAAAGGGTACCATACGAGTAAGCTTGCAGTCCTCTGCCACTTACTTGGCGCTCCACAGGATTCGAGAGCCGGAGCATATATCCATATAAGTCCCAACTCTATGGTCAAAAAGGGCGATATCATGATAACAGCTTATGCTGACAGCCTCGAAAAAATGAAGATGGCAAAGAGCTTTATCGACGAGCACCATAACACCATTCCAGAATATTAGAGTTTTTCAATAATAACATTTTTGGTCGTTGAAAGAACACTGTCCGTCTTATTTCTTCTTCTTGACAGGTTTCTTTGCAGCAGGTTTCTTTGCAGCAGCCTTCTTTTTTGCAGCCATATCATTCACCTCCTGTCCTGATGTTTTGTAGGAACATGCGAATATTTTATTATATAAGTTTTTAAAACTTGTTATTCTTTGTTCTTTTTGGGATTGCCAACTATCATACTCCATTACTGCCCTGTCCATAAAACATTCGTCGGACAATAATAGAAAATTTTAAGAGTGCTCCGTAGTAATCCTCTAACATATAGCCCTGTGGTGTAGCGGCCTATCATCTCGGACTCTGGATCCGGGGACCCCGGTTCGAATCCGGGCAGGGCTAGATTCTATAACAAAATAATATGCCCAAATTCGAACACAACAAAAATCACAGATTTTTGAGGTTCGCCTTCATAGAAGCCGAACAATCCGGGCAGGGCTAGATTCTATAACAAAATAATATGCCCAGATTCGAACACAACAAAAATCACAGATTTTTGAGGTTTGCCTTCATAGAAGCCGAACAATCCGGGCAGGGCTATAGCCCTTTTAGTAGAATAGCAGGATTTCCAAAACCCTATTTATAAAGCATGAAACATGTTTCTCTATAAAAGAATGTTTAAAAACCTAGACCAGAGCGTTTGTTTCATCAGCCTTATACAATGATAAACTGTTATATTCTTCTATGATAGCGCATAGCACACTTTTCAGACATTTTCTTCAGAGCCCATGTTTCACTACTTTATAATGACTATATAATTCCAAGTAAGAAAACTAAGATAAATAATACCTCAATAGCGTTGAGTCATTAGAATTCAAAGAATCAGTTTTTGCTTACTGAGACTGAGCAGAGCGAATTCATTTTGTAATTATAGTAATCCTAATAAACACCCCATCTAATTTATTGTTATGAGAAGAAAAGTATACGGTGAATCTAAGCAATCATTATGCTTTTTTTGTTCAAGGCAAGGACTATACAATAATGTTGAGGGTTTTCCCGTTTGCAAGGAGCATAAGGGCAATAGTGTTGGGAGTATGCGATGTATCTGCAATAGGTTATTGGATGTTAGGAAAGGAAGGTTTGGGAGTTTCTTCGTATGCGATTATTGTGGTCCTATGAGCTTAAGCAAGGTTTTGGAGATTAACAGGAAATGATACATAACCACTACCCGTTTATAAGCTAGTGTGGCAAAGCATTTTAACCCGTATAACTATCCCTTCTTATGGCAGTAAAGGAAAAGAAACCAGAATCAGACTATAATGTTATGAATAAACATCATAGTGAAGAGCATCTTCTATTAGAAAGTTCTCTTGAGATGATAAGAGTTAATATTGGACTTGATAATAATATTAGGATTCTTCCTTACAGGATGTCTTTTGAGGGTATTGATGATTCATACTATTTGGGTATTATGGACTGGGAGCTTTCTAATAGGAAGCAGATGAGAGATCCTAAAGTCGACCCTCTAAGGGCATATTATGCTTTGGGCTCAGGATTAGTTATTCCAGAACTGGACCCTAGAAGGGTCTATGGAAGTCTGATAGGAAACAAGGCTCACACTCCTAAGAACCTTGTCAACAGGATAGTGAATGTGCCTTCCAATCTTTACGGCAATTATTCGAGGAGTCTAAGGCTACAGCTTGAGCCTTCAGAATCGTATCGTTTGGATGTTCCTGAAGATATTACTAGTATTGTAAGGGGAGGAGCCCAGGTTAGTCTGGAAACTCTTAGTATAGAAGATGCTGTTAGGCTGGCAGAAGATTCTATGCACGACTATAATTTTCATTAGATTACTACCTCTTCATAACTAATAAATTCATATTTTTGAGTAGGCATAATATTATTATACTATTCTCTAACTCCTCCTATCAGTAAGGGGTTTATTATGATTATAGGATTAACAGGATATATCGCTTCGGGTAAGGATGCCATGGCAAAATATTTGGAAGAAAAAAGCTTTATTCACATATCACTCTCGGACATACTAAGAGAAGAGCTAAGAGTTCATGGCAAAGATATAACAAGGCATAATCTTGATGAGCTCGGAAGCAATCTTAGGGAACGTTTTGGTCCTGGAGTCCTTGCACAAAGAGTACTGGCAATGGTTGATGAGAATAAGGATTATGTTATATCAAGTATAGGGACTGTGGGAGAACTATTGGTTCTTAAGAAACACCCCAATTTTACGCTGGTATTTGTTGATGCTCCATTAAGGATTAGGTGGAATCGGCTTAAGATCAGGAATAGGGAGAAAGACCCTAAAACTTACAAGGACTTCAAAACCATAGAATTAAGGCAATCCAAAGGAGGTGGAAAGCATTATAGAGCTTTTGATGATGTAAGAAAGATTGCTGACATTATTCTTGTTAATGACAAGTCATTAAAGAATGCTTATTCCAAGATGGACAGGATTATTAATGATATTAGGCATAAAAGACCTAGTTGGGACGACTATTTTATCAGTATTGTTAATGCCGTGGGGCTTAGGGGTACTTGTGATAGAGGTAAATCAGGAGCATTGTTTGTTAAGGACAATAGGATACTTGCGACTGGCTATGTTGGGAGCCCTTCGGGCCTTCCCCACTGTGATGATGTAGGCCATCTTTTTGATGAGGTATTATTGTATGATGGCAAGGTAAAGAGGCATTGTGTGAGGACTATTCATGCCGAGCAGAATGCTATTGCCCAGGCTGCAAGGCACGGAGTTCCTATTGATGGTAGTACTTGTTATGTGACTATGGAGCCATGCTATACTTGTGCTAAGATGCTTATCAATGCAGGTGTTGTTAGAGTGGTAGCTTCTAAAAGGTATCATGCTGCCCATCGTTCTCGAGAGATTTTTAGGCAGGCAGGAGTAATGCTTGATATAGTGCATGACGAGATATTGTGGTATCCTGACCAGGAGCGAAATACCAAATAATGGTTCTATTGCAATAGTGTTTCTTCTGTAGTCTCATCCACTTTTATACTGCAATCAATATTCTTCCTGTACATCTCAGTGGTTATATTATCGTATGGCACTCCTGAACTGATTAGTTCGAAGAATTTGTCGTAGTCTATCCATGTCTGCTTATAGTATTCTTTCCTTGCTATTAGTGCTACTCTGCTAGGCTTGTGTTCTGATGCTATCTCATATCCTGGGAGGTGTTCTATTATGCTTTTTGCAAATTCCATTATTTCTTCATGATAAGGCATGTTCTCTAATGAAAGTCTTTGTCTTGACGCTCCTATGAACATATAAGCTTTGACTTCTATGAAGTCAGGATTGGCTCTTCTTATGAGCTCAGCATACTTTTCTGATTCTATCATGTTCATTCCCTTAATAGCAGTTAGTCTAATGGTAGTCCTGTACTTCTTTTTGGCCATAGCATCTAGCGACATTATCATTCTCTCCCAATAGTCTGAGAATAATGGGTTGTCTATTTCTTTTAGCAGTTCTCTTGTAGGCGCGTCAAGACTAATATAGAGCTGGGTTACTATATCTATGTCTTCTATCTGCTTCGGATATTGCGCGTTTGTTACTAGGAATGTGCTTATCTTCCTGTCATGAAATCTTTGTATGGTCTCGTTTATTTTGGGATATGTTATTGGCTCTCCTGTAAGCGATAATGCTACATGCCTGACTTCTTTGCTCTTCTCGTACAATAGCTTGTTAGCCTTTTCGTTTCCTCCATATCCGTTTAGCAGTTTTTTGTGTTCTATCATGCTACCTGATATTATGTCTACAGGCTCGTCTATTTCCCATTCCCATTCTTTTGATACTGGGGCCTTGTATCCTCTCCAGCAGAATGTACATCTGTTAGCGCAGCTTATGGATGTTGTCATCTGCATGCACTGGTTGCTCATAATCCCATAAAACTTTAGTTTATAGCAACCTCCCCTTCCCATTATCATGTTCTTAGTCCAACCGCATACTTTTACTGCGCTATGATTCCCTATAATCCTGTATTGTTGTTTTTCGAGGTGCTCTTTTGCTTTTGGTGTGAGTTGTGGCATTATAACGGTCTTATTGTTCTTATTAATTAATATAACTATACACCTATATAATATGCTCTGTCCTAAGACTCCGTCGTTGCCATTGTTGGTGTCATTTTGCGCAGCAATAATGGCACTGGCACGGCGT
>JBLKOQ010000039.1:0-7590 GCA_047602885.1 Candidatus Woesearchaeota archaeon
CGGGGTGGCGCATAGCACACTTTTTTGGATTATATTCTAAAAATCAGCCGAACAATCAGTTATCCATTCTTCTCTTTAGCATTATCAACATATTCAAGGAATGTCTTTATTGCTGTTACTCTGTCTTTAGGATAAGTGGTTATATGAAAGCTTGTCCTATAACATTCTCCCGAGTCAGTAATACTGTATTCTCCTTTTATCATTCTGTGCTTGTTGAGCCTAATATAGAGTTTGTTCTCCTCGTCTATCCTGCTATCAGCAGTAATATACAATGTTTTTTTATCATTATCACTAATGGTTGATATTATCCTATTGAGTATAACTAATGATTCCTTAGGATTCTTTATCATAGCGTCTAATACTATTATCTTCCTATCGTCAAATCCCACAGTCGTTTTTTCTGTGAATAATATCTTGTTATTATTGATTCTTTTAATCTCAAGAGCATCAATACCTTTCTCATCAGCATAGTCTTTTATAGTATTGCCAGTCAGTTCAATGAAACATTTCTTGTAAGTATCATAATGTTCAATATCCTCGGGCTTTATATGAAGCCTTACAGTCGCTCTTTCTATCCTCATAACCATTGTAAAACACTATGATTTATAAGTATGTCCGGATGCATATTGTCTTATGAAGCACACACTAAGCATTACCATAATATTGATTGTAATGTTTCTAATAGCACAGTCTATAGGATTGTTGGCTGTCAACAGTTATATTGATCCTGAGGAGGAAGACGGTTTAAGGCCGCTGCCTGGTGGTGTAGAAAGGCCTGACGTTACAGAGGATGCAGCGCCATGGCTATTAATAATAGGAGTTCTTATAGGGACCATGATAATATTCATGCTAATAAGACTTAACGCTGTCAGGGCGTGGGGAGTATGGTTTTCTATTAGCATATTCGTATTGTCTATGTTGGGGCTCAGCGCTTTCATTCCTGTGTATTATGCTATTCCTATAAGCATACTATTCGCATACCTAAAAGTAAGCAAGAAGAACATATCATGGATTATTAAGAACATGCCAGAACTATTCATATATGCGGGCATCGCAGTAGTATTCGCTCCACTCCTTAGTGTATGGGGCGCTGCCATACTATTGGTGTTAATATCATTGTATGACATGTTTGCAGTATGGAAGTCTAAGCACATGGTTAGCCTTGCAAGATTCCAGCTCGATTCAGGCAGGTTTGCAGGCTTTAACATATCATACAATACCAATAAGAATAGACCTTCACTAAAAGAAGTTAATACTAATAATAAGGCTCGGCCAGACATTAGGTCAATATCCAATAATAAGAGTGCTAAAACCAATAATGCTAATGAACAAAAGCCCTCAGATAGTAAGGGGATGAGGAGCGCGATACTCGGAGGGGGAGATGTGGCATTCCCATTATTGTATTCTTCAGCATTGCTTATGGCCATAGGATGGAATTATGCTATTGCAAGCACTATAGGAGCTAGTATAGGTCTTGCAATATTATTGTATTATAGCGTCAAGGATCGTTTTTATCCTGCAATGCCTTTCATAGCAGTAGGATGTTTTGCAGGCGCAGCAATGGTCTGGATTTTTAATGCAATAATATAATCATGCTATTCTTGGACTGAACATTGTCCCGCTTCTTTCGAGTACCATCCCATCTCTTGCTGTCATAACCTGGCATTGTACTGGCGATTTCATCCTAATCTCCCTAGCAATGTACAATGGCCCCTGATTATATACTTTAGTGCCAAAATGTGTCAATAATACGCTCTTAGGTCTACACTGTTCTATAATTGTGAGGACGTCATCTGATCCAAGATTGGTCTCATCCTTGTAGTTAAACCCGTGCTTCATGTTAAGTATTAATAGGTCGCAGTCATTATACTGTTCAAATAGCTTCTTATCATAACCAGTGTCTCCCGGGAGACCTATCCTCATACCTTCAGATTCGAGTATGAACCCTATGCTCTCAGGAGTATGCTTAGTATCTGTTATTATAGCATGGAGGTCTTCTACTTCTATCCTGTCCCCCGGCTTAAGATACAGTACTCTTTCTAATGCCTGCCTGTATGATAATGGCACTGTAATGTTAGTACTGTTATTGTCTATCAGTTTCTTGGTAGTTCCTAGTACTCCTCTAATATCCATCATGTCATAAGTCATCCCTGCGATTATAGTGGTAGCGTCGGCAGCGTGATTCAGATGCTCGTGGCTTATCAATAGCAGTGTTGTATTCCTGGGATTAATCCCTTGCCTGGCAGCCCTTAATAATGATCCCGGTCCTGGGTCGATGTGAGTCTGTAATCCTTCAGTCTTTACTATTATGCCTCCACTGCCAAGTATTTGTCTGGAGGTCAGCATTCCGTCTCCCGAAGTGCCTAGTATGTATATTTGCATGAGTATAGTGTGATTATGCTGTTTATATTAATAGCTTTCAACAATAGCATATTATCATTATTTAACTACCATTACATGAATAAATAGTACTGTTTGTTAATGGCCGTGTAGAAAAAGTGTGCGACAGCCGTCAGCTGGAGCAAGAACATATGTTCTTGCTTGACGCTGATGTGCCGGGGGATGCCCCATTCGGGGTGGCGCATAGCACACTTTTTCGGACATTTTCTACAGAGCCTTTGTTAATATAATGTTTATAAGCGTGTTATCTCAAGGTTTTTAAACGTGGGTTATTATCTCTTATTGTAGGCTATGCCGGCACGCTAGCCCTGTGCTGTTACCACAAACGGGCTATACGGTGGGGCGAAAGGGGGCTGAGGATGCTTGCTGCGCATATTAAGGCTCTCTTGCAGTGTAGAAGCACTGTCTTGCACGATCGGCCCTAAGGGGAATCTGGTCAGGTCTTGACGGAAGCAGCCATAACCTTTAGGTCTGGTGCTTGCGAGGTAGCAGTGTGGAGCTGTAAGGGTTCTGAGATATGCGATCTGCGGCATACGAGGCTCTCACGCCTGCATTATCATTAATGGTGGGATGATGCGATCAAAGAAGGCTGTAGGAAGAACAACTAATAGTGGCATCCTGTTGGATAAGAATGCCGAGTCATACGTATTGCATGACAAGGGCCATTATGGCGCCAAAGATTCTACTAAGAACATATTCTTGTCTTACGAGGAAGGATTGTTCTTGTATGACTTGGATAAGATTGATGTTTATAGCAATAAAAGGTTATTGTCAAGAAGTACTATAGTAAGAAAGGCTAAAAAGAATGATAAGAGGTTTGATACTAAATATGCTGTGTACCATGATATGAGGTCTAAAGGACACATAATAAAAACAGCACTAAAATACGGCGCTGACTACAGGGTTTATACTAAAGGAACGCGTATAGGAAAGGATCATAGCAGCCACTTATTGTATGCGATGAGGCAAGATGAGGATATCAGCATGATAATGCTGTCAGGAAAGGCAAGGGTAGCCCATAGCACGAGGAAGAAATTATTGTTGGGTGTTGTTGACAGCGAGCTTGACGTTACATATTATGAGCTCTCATGGGTGAGGCCGTAATGGGCACGAGTGCTGATGAAGTGTATAACTTCATTAAAGAGCAAGGCCCTGTGCTTCCCACTGCTGTTGCAGAAAGGTTTTCTATGAACACCTTGTTCGCGAGCGCTTTCCTCTCGGAATTGTCATCTAAAGGAAGGGTAATGGTATCGTCAATCAAGGTTGGTGGCAGCCCATTGTATTATTTGCCCGAGCAGAAAGGGAGGCTTGCAGAATACAAGGACAATCTCCATGAAAAGGAGCAGAGGACTTTCGAAATGCTCTCTTCAAAGAGAGTGGTAGAGGATATCAAGCTTGAACTGCTCGACAGGGTGGCATTGCGTAAGATGAAAGACTATGCTGTTCCATTGAATGTAACTATAGGATTCCAGACTAGACTGTACTGGAAGTTCTTTACTGTTACTGGTGATGAGGCTTCCATGATAATATCTGATATGCTCCAAAAAGAGGCTATGGAATCACAGCCCACTCCAAGAGACGAAAAAGAGCATGAGCCCCAATCAGAGTCCACAACAAGTGACGCTGGAAGTGCTACAGCAACTGTTCCTGCCTATGAAGCGCCATCAACTGCTGCAACTGAGAGTGTGGAGAGAGAAACACCTTCTGATGTTCAACGAGAGGAAAAAATTGTTCATGAAGATATTCAGCAACCTCCTGCAATTCCTTCTCCTCCAAAAGAGGAAGTAAGAGCGCCAGTACAAGAATCCATAGTGGAAAAGCCCGCATTAAAACAGGCTCCTAAGCCCAAAGAGGTAGTGAGGCAAAAGCATCATGCTATAGAGCCTTACAGGATTGAAATAAAGGATATGGACTACTATAATTTACTAGAAGCTGATAGTCTAGGTAAGATAATATCATCATATTTCAAGAATAAGGATATCGTGCTAATATTCTCTGAGATACAAAAGAAGGGCTCTGACATTTATGGCATAATGAGCGTTCCTAGCGCTATAGGAGACCTGGAATACTTTTATTATGCTAAGAAGAAAAAGTCTATAACAGAAAAGGACATTAAAGAGGCTTATGCTGAGAGCCTCATACTGGGTTATCCATTATTGTATATTGCCTATGGGAAACTTTCCAAGAATGCAATAACATTTTCTGACTCTAAGCTTAAAGGATGCAAGATAATAGAGCTTAACGCTTAAATATCAATATGCCATTCTATAGGATATGGGAGTTAAGATTACAGGACTAATAAATCCTAGAAAGATAACCATCAAAGACCTTAATTCTAAGACTATAGCATTCGACGCCTATAATATGCTCTACCAGTTCCTCGCCACCATTAGGGGTGCTGATGGTACACTGCTAAAAACGTCTAAAGGAAAAGTCACTTCGCACCTTGTAGGACTGTTCTCTAGAACAGCATATTTTAGGGAGAACGGCATACGCCCCATATACGTTTTTGACGGCAAGCCTCCAGAGCTTAAGAGGAAGGAGAGGGAGAGGCGACAAAAGATTAAGGAAGAGGCGATGATAGCTTATGACAAGGCAGCCAGCGAGGACGATGTTGCAGGCATGAAAAAGTATGCGAGCATGACATCAAGACTTGATGAGAGTATGGTAGAAGATTCTAAGAGGATGCTTAGGAGCATGGGAGTATCTTATGTCGAGGCCAGAGGGGAGGGAGAGGCTTGCGCTGCAATGCTTGTAAGACAAAACAAGGCTTATGCGAGTGCATCCCAGGATTATGACAGTTTATTGTTTCATAGTCCGAGGCTAGTAAGAGAGCTTTCCGCCTCGGGCAAGAAGAGGAAGGCAGGCAAAATAGGCTTATATACTGTCGAGCCCGAAATAATACTATTAAGTGATTTGCTAAACGAGCTTCATATAACGCATGACCAACTTATAATATTGGGCATACTCGTGGGAACAGATTATAATATTGGGGGTGTTAAGGGAATAGGCCCCAAGAAAGCGTTAAAGCTCATAGAAAAGCACGGCACCAATTATGATACATTGTTTGAGGAAGCAAGATTTAAAGACCATTTTGATGTGGACTGGAAAGAGATATACAATATATTCAAGGAAGATCCAGGAGAAGAAATTAGTATTATAGAATCAGAGCCTGACAATGAGGGTCTAAGAGAACTTCTTATAGGAGAGTACGAGTTTAGCGAGGATAGGATTACAAGATATCTTGACAGGATGAAAATGTCGAGGGATAATGACCAGAAACAATTGTCCTCTTTTTTCGGGTGATATTATTGGATTATGCTAGGGTTTACAAAAAGGATGCCAAGAGACTTAAAGAAGCATATTCAAGTAGCAACATATTGTCAAAAGACTACATGGTCGAAAGCGATGATACTTATGTATACTTTCCGGTAACCGATAAGGATAATGCATTGACAGTTGCATCTTCTATAAACATTGATATAATCATAGTTGCATTGCCAGGAATAATAAAGCAGGACAATAATATTGACCATACTCTTAAAGAATTATTGGGTGACGATTATCATGATATTAAGAGGGGTTTTGATATCGTAGGTGACATAGCTGTTATAGAAAAGACTCCAGGGCACGAGGACAAGGCTATTGTTATTGCCAATGCTATAATGGAGCATCATAAGAGTGTTAAAGGAGTTTATGCCAAGGAAGGAATACACGAGGGAGACTATAGGATACAAGGAATTGTTCATGTTATTGGGAAGGATTCAAAAGAGACTTGTCACGTCGAGAATGGATACAGGATATTCTTGGAGGTGGGATCAACATATTTTAGTCCGAGACTGTCACAGGAGAGGCTGAGGATAGCAAGAATGGTTAATGATAATGAAAGAGTACTGGTATTGTTTTCTGGCGTTGCTCCTTACGGTATTGCAATTAATAAGCACAGTAAAGCAAATAGGATTGTTTGTGTAGAACTAAACCCTAAAGCCCACGAATATGCTCTGATTAATGTGGAGAAGAACAAGGCATACAATGTCGAATGCATTCTCGGAGATGCCAATGATGCTATAATGAAAATGGCAGAAGATAATGTTGTGTTTGACAGGATAATAATGCCTCTTCCCAAGACAGCGGACGATTATCTTGTTCCAATATCAAGATTGTGCAATGATAATACTATGATACACTGGTATAGTTTTTGTGAAGAGGCAATGATAGATAATAATGTGAATGAAAGGTTGTCTAATACTCTGGGGGAAGTAGCAGAGTATAGTATAGAGAATATTCAGAGAGTAGGAGCTTACAGTCCTGGAAAGATGAGAGTTTGCGCTGACGTTAGGATAATAAGAATGCTGCAATAGTGTAATAATCTTATTTCTCGTTTTCTAATCCTATTTTCTTCTTATTATAATAATCAGTTAATACTTCTTTTATGTTGAATGCAAAATCCAGTTCTCTTATGGCCTCTACTACATTGGTAATAGCTACTATTTCTTTGCCTTCTCCTAATGTGAGGTCTTCTTTTCCTACGCTTATCCTAATAATATGCACTGTCACTATAGTGATATTGTCATAATTGTATTCTCCTAATAATTCTACTGATACTATCATGTCTCTACTAAGATGCAATTCTTCTTCTAGCTCTCTATATAATGCTTCTATTATGGTCTCTCCTTCTTCTACCCCGCCTCCGAATATGCTGACTTTTAGAGGATACTTGTTGGTATTCTCGTCCCTTAACTGCAATAGTACCTCTCCATTATTAGTCTCTATTATTGCTCCCGCGGCTCTTTTCATAATAATCAGCATAATATTTGCGCTCCCAAGTTACTTCCGTTCATCATCCTTTCGTCAGTTGGTGTTCACTCGGTCATCGCGCATTAATCCTAAGATTATAGCATTAATAATCCTTCTGTTTTTTATATCGCTCTGTTACCAAGGTGTGCGGCAGCCGTCAGCTGGAGCAAGAACTTGTGTTCTTGCTTGACGCTGATGTGCCGGGGGATGCCCCCTGCGGGGTGGCGCATAGCACACCTTCTTGGATATTATTTAAATGAATGTTCTTTATCCGAACATCTTATGGTGTTCTGACTCCTCATCCCTTCGTATCTTTTCTACACCCTTGATAAAATCTTCTTCTTTTACTATTTTCCTATTATCTCTTATGGCTATGTATCCTGCCTCTGTACA
>JBLKOQ010000006.1:0-45483 GCA_047602885.1 Candidatus Woesearchaeota archaeon
TTAAGTTCATGTTATAATCCATTACAAATTCACATCAATTACAATATTTTGCATTATATTTTTTTTATCATTCTCATATAAAAAGATTCAAAACCCCAATTCTCATAAATATTTTTTGCAGGGTTGTTCTTGTTAACGCTTAGCGTTATCATCTCACATTTATTATTGATAAACCATTCTTCGAGCTTATAATATAGTTTGCTTGCAATTCCTCTCCCCTGATATTCTTTTAGTACTGCTATGTCACTGAACTCTCCTGTCTTAGGCCTGTTGAATAGAGGGTGGTTATCATCCCTAATCTCTCCAAGTATGTAACCCACAATAGTATTGTTGTCTTCCATTACTAAAAATCTAGAGCTCTTCTTTTCAATATCAATGGTTAATGCCAGTCTTATATGCTTGTTTATAGGCTTCTTCTTTCTTCTCATAACCTTGTACTTTTTAGGAAGGTAGCTTATGCTCGCCTTTTCATAATCTTTAAACACTCTTATTATCTGGTCTATGTCTTCTGTTTTTGCTTTTCTTATTCTCATAATACTATTATTCTTAACAGGTATATAAATAGTTGGTATACATTCATTTATTTTATATAGTGTATGGTTTAACGCTTTTCATGGCTATTAAGCACATCTATAAGTATGTTGGAATGCACAGGAAAGTGCTCTTTTTTGCATTGTTTCTTGCTACTATTAACCAGGTATTTTCTTTGCTCGACCCCCAGATATTCAGGCTCATAATAGACAATTATGCTATGAGGATAGGAGAATTATCCTCTAATGAGTTCATGATGGGCGTAGGATTATTGTTATTGGCATTCATAGGAGTTGCATTCGTATCAAGGACTGCAAAGACTTTTCAGGACTATTATCTTAATGTCGTTACACAAAAGGTAGGCACTAAGCTTTATGCTGACAGCGTAGCCCATACATTCTCATTGCCGTATAGTGTCTTTGAGGACAGGACTTCAGGAGAAATACTCCTAAAACTACAGAAGGCAAGGGATGACACTAAACTGTTAATAGAAAATTCTGTTAACATACTCTTCTTTTCTCTCGTAGGATTATTGGTAGTATTAGGATACGCGTATTACGTGCATTGGAGCATTGGACTCGCATATACTATGATGCTTCCTATTATTGGTTGGATGTCATATGCTATTAGCAGTGCAATAAAACAGGCCCAGAAAGATATCGTATCGAAATCTGCTGCTCTTGCAAGTTCTACTACCGAGACTGTAAGGAACGTAGAATTGGTTAAGTCGCTTGGTTTAGAGGAGCAGGAGATAGGAAGACTGAACAATGTCAATGAGCAGCTTCTCGGACTCGAACTGCAAAAAGTCAGGATCATGAGGAGGCTTTCTTTTATTCAGGGCACTGTGATTAACGGTATGAGGGCTTTGCTTATGTTCCTTATGCTATTATTGATATTCGAGAATACGATTAGCGTAGGAGAGTTCTTTACATTATTGTTCTATTCTTTTTTTGTGTTTAATCCTCTGAGCAGGTTAGGAGAAGTCGCGTCGTCATACCAGCAGGCAAGAGCATCATTGGAAAAGCTAGAAGAAGTCCTTAACATTCCTCCCAAAAAGAAGGACAGCAATGCCATAGTACTGGGAAAGATTGATGATATAGTTTTTGATAATGTTTCTTTTTCATATTCCAATAATGGCATTCCAAGCGTTAATAACCTATCATTTAGCATTAAGAGCGGCGAGCATATTGGCATCGTAGGATTATCGGGAAGCGGGAAGAGTACTGTTATCAAGCTATTGTTAGGGCTTTATGAGCCTACTCATGGTGCAATAAAATATAATGGGCATAACAATAGTGTTATAGACTATGATATGCTAAGAAGAAGGGTTGGTTTTGTAAGCCAGGACACCCAATTGTTTGCAGGCACTATTAGGGAGAACTTATTGTTTGTGAATCCTGATGCCAGTGATGATGAGTGCATGGAAGTATTAAGGGCATCTCGGATTGGCCATCTTGCATTGAGAAGCAATAATGGACTGTCTACTATTATTGGTGAGGGAGGACTAAAGCTTTCGGGAGGAGAGAAGCAGAGGCTTTCTATAGCAAGAGCGCTATTAAGAAAGCCTGACATTATAGTCTTTGATGAAGCAACGTCCTCTCTTGACTCTGATACTGAATCTTCTATTATTATGACTATAGAGGATATCAGAAAGAAGTATCCTGGAATTATCATGATAAGCATTGCCCATAGGCTCTCTACTGTTATGAGGGCTGACAGAATATTGGTATTGGACAATGGATCTATAGGAGAAGATGGCAATCATGATATGCTGATTAAAAAGAAAGGATTGTACAGTGCATTATGGAACCACCAAACCATATCTAAAACCACTAAATAGTAGTTAATATCGTAAGATTTATATATTTCTATAACGTTTCTTTTAGAATGGCAAATGGTAGTTTATACTATAGGTTAGCTTCTAATGGCTTTATAGACTCTTATCTCAACAATAATACTATTGACGGGATAATTGAAGAATGTGCCAATAAAGAGTTTATGAAAATACTTTCCTCAAGGGACACTGATATGGGAAAGAATATGCTTAGAAGCGGTCTAGGGCAAGGAATAAGATCATACTTGCTTGATATACTTGACACTTATATGGGTACTGATGATCAAAGGGTATTGAATCATAATGCCAATACTGATGCTTTCTCTCAAAGGATATACAGCATGATAGTTTCAGAAGACTTAATAGAAATGCCATCAGCTGAAGTAACTGATGATATCATTCAAGAATCGCTCATAATGCTCTCGGAGTATTCTGAGGCCATGGCAGAGTCATTCATGGCATACGTTCATAACAATATTGTGAGTCCTAAGATAAAAAGGATATACTAGTTATTGTTACTGCAAAGTTTATATAATAATATTGGACTACTATGTTCATGGACAATCAGTCATTATACAGCATTATAGCAAGTGATAATGCCATAAGACAGTATGCTAATACATGCAAGGTCAACAGGATAGTCCAGAAGGTATCGTCATCATATCCTGTTAACGAACTGTCAAAGAAGAATGTGGACCTTGCAAAAAGGCTGATAAAAAAAGGGATTAGGAAAGGAATAGAATTGCATATAAGCAGTCTGGAAGACAAGTATGGTATTCCAGAAAGAAAAGAGATAATGGAACACTTAAAGGATACTGATGGATTGTCATCATTGATATACGAAAATATTGCTTCTGTAATTGCGTCAATGCCACCTCCTAATATGAGCCAAGTGGCTTACTCTCAGTCATTGATAGATCTGTCTTCATTGTCCGAAAGAATCGCATTGCACTACAAGAATCATGTTCGAGAAAACTATATTTTAAGGAAGAATAAGCAAGCCTCCTAATGAGTATCATCAAAATCTTCCAGATGCCTTCTTTTGAGAAAGCCATCTTTTTTTAGGATAGCATATCTTATGGCGTGTGTTATCCTAATAGTGAATTCTAACAGTATGACAAACACAAAATAATATAGCAATACGCTAGCATGTGAAGGAAGTTCTCTTATAATGTCAAGACTGCCAGTATAAGAGGTGAGGTCTCCTTGCACCAAAAAAATCCCTAAGAGTGCTAATGGCAGAGTCTTGGCAAGCTCTTGCGATAACTGTTCGCTATAATAACTGCACATCCTCACAGCTCCTGCTATCGCTATTGCTACAAAGAATATTGTGCTGGGATCAGTGCCTTCAGACACTATTCCTATAGACAATGATATGAGCAAGAACCATCCAAACGTGATTATGGGAAATATTATGGCATACTCCAATAGATACAATAATATGTGGTATAGGCTGCTTAGGAAGGGATGCTTGCTGGTAATGTACTGTGTCAGGTTCAATTCGAACATGTTTCGTTTTGCAAAGAACCTGTAGAAAGAGAATATGAACAGTGCAAACACCACTATAGCAGCAACATACCCTGCTAAAGGAAGAGTGTGTTCTAGTGTGCTCATAAACTCTCCTTGAAGCGGAAACACCATAACAATAATTCTCGGTTGTATTGTTTATATTCTTTTTGATGCCGTTATCGCAGTGCATCGCAATATCACAATCTTTAAAAAGAGTATCGTTTTCCGATATATCGCTTTTCGATAATAGGGTGTAAATATGAATGAAGCAACAGCGAAAATCAACCTTAAAATGGTAATATTATGGGAGATCTCTGATGGTCCAATATCAGGATATGATATTATCAAGAATCTCTCATCCAAGGGAATGAAAGCTCCAAGCCCGGGATCATTGTATCCTATACTACACGATCTTAACAATCAGGGACTGGTATCGTTTAAGGAAGACGGTAAGAAAAAAGTATACAGCCTTACAGCTAAAGGACGGTCATTTATGAAGAAGATGAACAATCTTCATAAGAAGAGTGTAGAGCAGATGATGTCACAATTATCTACTATAGCAGGCCAGGATGACATAACATATTATGAGAGGCTCAACTCCCTATCGAGAGATTACAAGAAAGAAATGTTAAGCGACCTTGACGTTCTAGGGCCATTGCAGGATGCCATAATAAGAGTATATGAGACTAAAGACATTAAGACAAGAAAGTATATGAGGAAATTATTGTCTGATACTACTTTGAAGCTCAAAAGGAAGGTGTAATGATGAAAAATGATATTATTGTATTGAGTAAGGTGAGCAAGGTCTACCAAATGGGAGAGGTACAGGTTAAAGCACTCAAGGATGTTACTCTGAATGTTAAGAAAGGAGAATTTGTCTCCATAGTAGGAAAGTCAGGAAGTGGCAAATCAACTTTAGTAAACATGATAGGCTGCCTTGACGTACCTACTAATGGTTCTGTGTTTCTTGAAGGTCAGGACATATCCCATCTTGGAGAATCAGACCTTGCACAGATAAGAGGCAGAAGGATAGGTTTCATATTCCAGACATTCAACCTAATGCCTACTCTGTCAGTGTACGAAAATGTTGCACTCCCTATGATATTTCAGGGTTATGATGATGAAGAGATAGACGATAAGGTTAAATCATTGCTTGAAATGGTAGAACTGTCTGAAAGGTCACATCATAAGCCTTCAGAACTCTCGGGAGGACAAAGGCAGAGGGTAGCAATAGCAAGAGCGCTATCTAACAGTCCTGAAGTGATACTGGCTGATGAGCCTACAGGAAACCTTGATTCCAAGACAGGAAAACAGGTAATGGACTTTTTATACGATCTTAACAAGAAGAGCAATGTAACACTAATATTGGTAACGCACGATGATGACCTGGCAAAATGGGCTCAAAGAACCCTTGTACTGGCAGACGGCTCTATAGTCAATGAGGTGATTCATCCTCTAAAAGTAAGGTTGAATGCCATGAAATCTTTTGACCAGGCATTACAGGCTAAGACTGATTGGAATAATGTGAGGAGATGAAAAATGAGCAAGAATTGGATAATGGCCTTTATGGCAGCAATGTTTATTATGACACTAGCACTCCATACTGCTGAGGCTTCAGTAGGAGAATCCCCAATACTTAGGATTAGCATGGTAAGCCAAACGCCTGACCCCGTAAGTCCGGGAGGATATGTCGAGCTAAGATTCAGGGTGGACAATCTTGGAGGCAGGAGTGAGGATTATGTATACCAGATAATTACAGATTATCCTTTCTCTTTAGATTCAGAGTCCCAAAGGAACTTGACCGTAGGAAGCCTGGAAGGTTATACCGCTAGCGGGAGCGGAGCATTATTGTACTGGAAGCTAAGGGTTGACGGGGATGCTGTAGAAGGAACACAAAACAGGGTTAGGATAGCATACTTTCCGAGAGACAATCCAAGCGCGAGGACCATTACAGAAAATTTTCCTGTAAGAATAAGGAGCGCTCCAGGTCTTATAGGCATATCATCATTAAACATTGATCCTATAGAGACGAGTCCTGGCAACAGGCTGTCATTGTCTATGAATATTGACAATATGGCTTCTTCTGCTATAGAGAATGTAAGGGTAAGGCTTGATGTTGCAGGAACGCCTTTCACGCCTATAGGAAGTACCAATCAAAAGATTGTAAACAGGATACCTGGCAATAGTGACAGGAGCGTAGAATTCGATTTTTTTGTGAATCCACAAGCAGAGCTTATGGTTCATGCCATACCTGTCATCATAGAGTATACTGACTCGATAGGAGAACAAAATACTATAACATATACTATAGGAGTGCCTGTTAATGCTGTCCCATCATATATTGTTAATCTTGAAGACTCAGCAGTATTCATGGCAGGCCAGCAGGGCAGAGTCGTAATAAGCATATCCAATACAGGCAAAAGTCCCATGAATTTTGCGGTACTCGAATTATTGGAATCTGACGATTACGAGATTATAGGACAGTCAAGGACTTATCTTGGTAATCTGAGGAGTGATGATTTTGAGACTGGCCAGTTCAGGGTATTCTCATCTTCTAGCGTTAGTGATAACATGGAACTTAAAGTGAGATTAACTTATAGGGATGATTTTGGGAGGACTTATGAGGAATATGCTACAGTTAATAACAGGGTATATTCAATGTCACGGGCCAGGGAGCTCGGGCTTGCTCACAATCCCGGATATGGCGGTACTATATTCTTCTTGCTCATCGTATTAGGGATAGGATTCTTCTTTTACAGGAGGTCTAAGAAGAAAAAGAGCAGAAGATAGGAGGCATGATTAATGTCCCATAAGTTCTACCTTAAGACCGCTCTGAAAAACCTTGGAGCGAGAAGCATCAGGAGCTGGCTTACAGTATCAGGAGTAATAATATCAATAGCAGTAATACTATTGTTATTGACACTTACTGCAGGATTGCAAGGGGCTATAGTGGAATTGTTTGAAGAGTTCGGGTCTAACAGAATGACAATTTTTCCTGCAGGAGGCCTGGTTGCAGCTGAAGGAGCCCAATTGTTTGAGAGGGACGTTGATACTGTCGCCTCATTACGATATTATGAGTTTGTCCATTCAGTTAACTCTAGAGTGGGGGTTCCTGTAGAGTATAGGGGTGAGAGACGTTTTACTCGTTTGAATGGATTCTTATCATCCAATGCGGAGGAACTTGACAAGTACTGGAACTTTAATAATGACATGGTTGATGGCAGATTCTTTTATCCTAATGAGAGGAGGGTTGCTGTAGTAGGATACAATGTTGCGAATAATGATGACACCTGGTTTACTCGGCCGCTAACAGTACGAAATAATATCCAGATTGCAGGAGAGACCTTTAGGGTGGTGGGTGTATATAGGGAGTTTGGAACGCCCGATGATGACGAAATAATAATACCCACAGAGGATTTCAACGAGATATTCAATAATAATGAGGAGATAGCAGGAATAATAGCTTTCATGAGGCCTGGAGTTGATTCCCAAGAGGCAAGAGAAGCAACCCTAAGACTGTTGGAGAGGAGGAAAGGAAAAGACACTGTAATAGTATTGTCGCCTGAAGGAATATTGAGGCAGTTCAACCAGATTACTGATATTGTAAGATCATTGTTGCTTGCAATAGCATCTATTAGCATGGTGGTAGGAGCATTGGGGATTATGAACACCATGTTCACTTCTATTCTCGAGAGGGAGGGTGAGATAGGCATTATTAAAAGCGTAGGAGGAAAGAACAGCAATGTCCTAGGCATATTCATGTATGAGAGTGCAATGATAGGACTTGTAGGAGGAATAGTAGGCATAGGCATAGGCATAGGGGCTAGTTATCTTATAGGATTTATAGCCTCACTAGCAGGATTTAAGCTATTAAATATTACTATTAACCTAACTCACATATTCTTGTGCCTCTTCTTCTCGGTAATGGTAGGGATGCTCTCAGGATTCTTGCCATCATATATTGCTTCCAAAAAGAAAGTAATAGACACGTTGAGGGCTTACTGATGCAATACATTAATCCTAAACAGACGATGAGGATAGTTGCAAGGCAGCTATCCCAGAGAAGGCTTAGGAGCATGCTTACTGTCATAGGAATAATCATTGGTATCACTGCATTAATATCACTGATAGTACTAAGTGATGCGCTCGAAGAGTCAATTACAGGCCAGCTTGATTCTTTTGGCCCTGACGAGATACTAGTAGGAACTAGGGACAGTGTAGGACAAGGAGGCCCTCCTATAGGCACGGGCTCTCTTACTACCAGGGATGTAGAAATAATATCACAGATACCTCAAGTGCTGGAAGTCAGGCCCATAATAACACAGAATTATAGGATAACATTTGGGCGTGACGAGCGTTTTATCACAGTGTCAGGATATCCTGTCGATAGTGAACTGGAGACCTTCCTTAATGTGGAGATAGAGCAGGGGCGTTTCCTTACCGATTCAGACGGGAAAGTAGCATTGTTAGGGTGGAGGACTGCTAGCAGGGCTTTTTCTAAAGAGGTCCTTCCTGGCAATAGGATTAGGATAGGAGAAGACACTTATAGAGTTGTAGGAATACTCGAAGAACAGGGAAATATAGGGGAGGACAGCAGGATAATAGTTCCTTTAGACGCGCTTAGGGATACTATAGGGGACAGGACCGCGGTTACTGCTATTAGCGTAAGAGTAAGTCCTGGGGCTGAAATGGACCTAATGCAAGAGCGCATCGAAAACACTCTGGAAAGGTATAGAGGGACTGATGATATAGTAACTACCACGCCTGCTGAGATACAAGAACAGATATCAGGATTCTTAGGAGTGGTAGACATAGTAATAATAAGCATTGCAATAATAAGCCTCATAGTTGCAGGCATAGGAATTACTAATAGTTTATTCACTTCGGTGCTTCAAAGGACTAAGGAGATAGGAACTATGAAAGCTGTAGGCGCGAGAAACAGCCAAATACTTGCAATATTCTTACTTGAAAGCGTTATACTCGCACTTGCAGGAGGAATAGTAGGCATTATTATAGGGATGCTCACAGGATACTCTTTTATTACAGTGTTTAATACAGCAGGTTTTATTAGACTGGACTTCGTATTAGACTGGGCATTAGTAGTACAAGCATTGTTATTTAGCCTATTGTTGGGTATAGCCGCGGGAGTATTGCCTGCGTTAAGAGCCGCCAACCTAAATCCTGTAGACGCTTTAAGATACGAATAATTATTTTAGGAATGTTCTAACCCAGTATTCTGCCCTCTGTTCAGGATTGTTCCTATTAAGATCGACATTCCAGTTATGATGTTTCTCTCCATACTTGTATGATATTAGGCTTATTATCTGTTCTTTTGGAACATCATGAGAATCCAATTCCAATATTAGGTGTCTAATGTCCCATGGTTTTAGCAAGAGGTCGTTAGGATGGTCTATGACTCTTCTTGCATGATGGCTTATAGGAGCAGAATTTATCATGTTCCAGTCAGGATTTTGTGGTGTATTCCAAAATGTTCCTACAACTTCAATGTCAGGATATAACCTCCCTATAATATCCTGCTCTTCATCATTAAGAATCTTAGGCTCTAACATTTCGTTGTCTGAACTATGCTTCTTGTAATGGTCTGACATTAGATAGGAAGACAATAGGAATGATATGTCAGATTCTGGAATGCGAGTGTTAGCTTCTCTAGCAAGTTCTGCAGCCTTATGATAATTATCAGTATTGTCACTCCTAATGCTTATCCTGGACTCAAGACTCAGACCACTTGGAGGTATCGTCGATATTGGAGGGCCAAAATATGCGAGTTCAGGCTTTTTTTGTGATTTTTGATGCAAGCTAAAAGCTATCCTGTTAAGCCTGTTGTTTAACAGATATCCATATTGTGTAGTATCGAATATTGCTATCTCATTATTGTCAAACAAGTCTGATTCTACCATTGGCAGTTGAGTGTATTCATTCCTAATAGTATCATAAAGGTATTCTGTTATTCTTCCAAGGGCGCCGAACGCCAAGCTGTCTTTTAGCAATGGCATGTTCCCGTGTTTCCTCTCTTTTTCTATCAGTTTTAGTGCTGATGTCCATGGCATTACTCTTAGTTTCTTGCCCGTTTCCACTAATGCCTTGTATGATGCGCTGTCCCTGTTAATCTTAGTGGCATAATTGTATCCTTGTCCTGTCATTAGTTCAAGATGAGAGAGCCCCTTATTTTCCAAAGAATCTTTTATGGCTTTTCTTAGAGGCTCTATCTTTTCGAATGTCTCTTGCGGCCTATGGAATATTTCACCTGGATGAGTCATGTTACCATATTCTATATCTATAAAGAATATGACTCCTCCAAAATCCATCTGGCTCCTGTATATGTCACTTCCCTCTCCCATTGCATTCATAATGTCATTGTATCTCTTGAATTGTGATGATGGCTGGTCAGGGGATGTCCCTAATATGTATACAGAATGTCTACATGGTCCAGTATTCTCCTCATAATAGGTGTTTGCTGGTAGTATTGTATGTTCATGTTAGTTCCTCTATAGTTTTCTTTGATTCTCTTAGTGTCTTATAGTCGTGCTTATATATTTCTAGTATTATCGGCTTATCCCTTATTATGCCTACCAATCTTTTCAGGTCTGGATGAACAGTATCCTCTGTTATAGGATCATGAGTTCTTATAGGATTAGTTCCATAATTAGCAATATGATACATGAGTATATTGTCATGGTTGTGTTTTATGAATTTCTCTACATACTCATATAATACTTCAGGCGTTCTAGGATAGCCGTATATCATATCTTCGAGATGAGGGTTCTCTGACAGTATTCTCCTGCTGTTCCATATGTGGGGTATGTCTATTACCATTCCAACAGGGTGTATTGAGTTCATAGCCTTATGGAGTTCTTCTGTCTCTTCGAGAGTTGCAGGATACTTGCTGTACTCTATGTTTTCTATAGCGATATGATAATCGTGAAAATTATCGAGATAGTATGGGACTATAACATGCTCGTAAGTGTCAAGGAATATGTTTCTCTTCTTGTTCCTGTCGTTGGGCTCGAGCCATCCTTCATAATGTACTGGGTGAAGCACGAGTATGTCTGCTCCTATGCCATGAGCTATGTCCATTGACTCTATGGTCTTATTCCTGCTGTATTCAAGCTTCATATCATCCCTGCTGCTAATATCAGTATTCCTTGTAGGAGCGTGTACAGATATGAACTCATAATTCTCAGTAGCGTCTATTAGCATTGGAAGAGTCCATATTTTTCCTTCTCTTTGTATTTCTATAGCTCTTCCAGGCAGACTCGTTTTTATCCTTCTGATGTCCTCTCTTGTCTTGTCAAGATCGCATACTGCATATCCTATTATTGTATTGTTGTCCATAAACACCATTGGCATGGTCATGGTGCATTCTTATAAGGTTTATCGTATTATCATTTAGAATAAGGTGTTTCCCCTACATATAATTGAGGGTTTTTTTTGAACGAATTGGGATCAGCATAATTTCTTATAAATTGCGGGTTGAGTATCCAGTAACTGTCCGACTCTATATGAACAAACAGTATTCTTGTCTTATCGTTGATGCTATCAAATAAGTCTTGCGCCTTCATAACATTCTTTTTAGTATTCAATGTTATTATGACTTTTTCATGCTCTCCTAATATCATATTATTGTCCAGATCATTGGCATAACGGTATTCTATAGTTGCTCTTGAAGTCTTAACCATTGCATCACTATTATTGCAAGAGATTATTTCCCATTGTTTTATCTTAGCATTCCTCTTAAGATATTGGGTGGCCCATTCTGATAATTCCATCATGCTATAGACTTAATGTCAGAATATAAATATTTGTCGTTGCCAACCGGTAACGATTTTTTTGCAATAATATGGGTTATTAGAATAAGGCTTTTAATAGAATGCATTACCCTTTAGGGATGAAAGTAGTGATTATAGGGGGCGGTTTTGCAGGCATAAGGGCTGCTAAAAGGCTAAAAAAGCATTTCAAAGTCACTCTTATAGACGAGAACGGACAATTCGTGGTAAGGCCGTTGCTCCACGAGTACATTGTAGGAGCAATACCGCTGGACCATGCAGTATTCCCATATAACAAGATATTAGGAGATGATATTGAAATACTAAGAGGCAGTGTCACGAGCATTGATTCCAAAGAAAGAAAAATAAGAGTGGTAACCCCTGACAGTACAGCGAGCATAACACTAAGTTATGATTATCTCCTGGTTACTATGGGTTCTAAAGCTAATATTGGAGAAGGCCAGGAAGCTCCCCACATATACGATATTAATGGCGCAGCAATGGCCAAAGAGGATATAATGGCTATAAGGGACCTTATAAGAGTTCATAAGAGAGTCAGTGTTGCTATAGTAGGAGGCGGTCCTGTAGGAGTACAGTCAGCGCTCATGATTAAGGAAATGATAGAATACTATTCTGAGAAATATCATGATCCCAATCATCATCAAGTAACAATATATAATTCTACAGACCATATACTGTCAAGATACAATATGAGAATATCATCCATTGCAAGAAGACTATTAGTAATGCACAATATCAAAGTAGAGAACCATAGTCTTGCAAGAAAGGCAGAGAGAATGAACAATAAAGTAACACTGCACTATCAGAGGGATGACAAGCTCCATTATACTAAACACGATATCGTATTATGGGCTGCAGGAAAAAAGAAGCCGAGCATAGGTAATGTGACTTTCGAAACGGATGATTGCTTAAGGTCAAGGCACGACAGGAAGATATTCTGTGCTGGGGATGCTGCGATGATAACGCTAAAAAACAGGAGTGTTCCCGAACTGGCACAGCTAGCCCTGCAGCAGGCAGATACTGCAGCAATAAATATTATCAGGGCATCCCGCAGCAGAAAACTCATTCCTTATAAGCCTAAGATTAGGGGACTAATACTCTCAGCAGGGTATACGAAGGGCATAGGATTATTGTATAAAAGAATATTATTGAAGGATAAGACTGCTTGGACTGTAAATAGGATAATATATGCTACAAGCATGTTCACATTAAAGAATAGGATTAGGATGATTAAAAGATGGTTAAGGTATGATGACAAGAACCCTTACAAGCATCTTGAAGATTAGGCATTATTACATTTTCCATCTTGGACCAATATATCTTTCCAGACTGTATCTTCCAGGGCCTGTAAAGAATATTCCTATATGGCCCAATAATAATAGTATGTTAACTTGTATTGTTCTAAAAGCCATAAAGAAACTGCTGCCCCCGCTTATAGAGGTTATCATGTTAGGATACTGTACTGTTATTATCGCTACTAACATTACTATAGACAATAATAGTGCGAATATCCGGGGGAATAACCCCAGTATAAGGCTAATGCTTCCTCCCAGTTCCACTAATGCAACAGTCCATGCTAATAATGGCCCTAACATTCCAAAGAGTCCTGTAAAAGAAGTTATAGTAGGACTAATATCCACAATTTTTCCTAATCCTGATACAAAAAAGACTATGCCAAGGCCTATCCTAATAATCAATAATCCTATATCATGATAATAAAGATGGCTATTATCTCGCGATATTTTTTTAGGCATACTCTGCAACTATCATTTAGTATAAAAGAGTTATGGATTAATACCGTCATATTATTACATAAAACCTTATATTGCTATAAGCAATACTATGTCTAATGGCAAAATTCGCACATATTGCAGACTGCCATCTGGGGGGATGGAGGGATGACAGGCTAAGAGTATTAGGGCTTGAAAGCTATAAGAGGGCTGTCGATACCATTATTGGTGAACAATGCGATTTTGTCGTAATAGCAGGGGATTTCTTCAATAATGCAATGCCCCATATAGATACGCTAAAACATGCCACTAAACAGTTGGCAAGGCTCAGCAATAATGGCATTCCAGTATATTATATTGCAGGAAGCCATGACTACAGTCCTTCAGGAAGGTCAATGCTCCATGTATTAGAGAATGCCAATCTTATGATAGACGTGCAGAAAGCAACTATTAGTGATGACAGCATAATATTAGAATATACTATTGACAAGAAGACTGGCATTAAGATTACAGGGCTTCCTGGAAAGAAAGGCGCTTTAGAAAAAGACTATTATAAAAGGCTTGATTATGACAGTGCAAGAGATGAGGACGGAACAAAAATATTCCTATTCCACATGCTCTTAGAAGAGTTCAACAATAACAGCAGGATAGACGATATTCCCATGAGCATACTCCCACAGGGATTCGACTATTATGCAGGAGGACATCCCCACATAGTAAGAACTAGGTCATATGATAAGGGCATAATAGCTTATCCAGGACCATTGTTTCCAAATAACTTCCAGGAACTCGAATCATTAAAAGAAGGAGGATTCTATATTGTGGATGTTAATGAGCATGGAAAGTGCACGCCCAAATGGCATCCTATAAACATTAGAGGGGTTGTGAGCATAAACATAGTATCAGACAATATGAGTCCTGAAGAATTGACTAATGCAATAATATCAGAGGCGAACAACAAAATACTAGAAGGAAATATAGTATTGCTTAGGATATCAGGATTGTTGGACGGCAGTATATCTGATATAGTATGGTCTAAGATAAGCAGTGTCATAATGTCTAGAGGAGCGTACTCTTATACGAGGAATACTTATGGATTATACCAGGCCGAAAAAGAGGACAGGACAACCAACATAGAGCCTCTAGGAGAAGATCAGATAATAATAGATTATAAGGACCATTATGAGGGGATGTCCCCTGAAGATGTGAAGATGATATTTGGCATATTGTCACAAGAGAAGAGGGAGGGTGAGACCCTTAAGGACTATAATGATAGGGTTGCCAGCGAGGTATTAAGGGCTTTTAGTCTTGATGATCCTCAAGGGACATAGCCTCTCCTCTTGTGAGCCTGATATTCTTTTCTATCCTCTCATAAGACTTTATGATGCTATTCTCATATGCGTTTTTTAGCACCTGTTCCAAATCGGCTTTCTCATCATCATTGGCAGGCGCATATGACACCATTCCTATGCTTGGAATATGGCGTCTTGGAGGGTAGGGTATAGCTTCTTCTAGTATTCTAGGCGTTCCTGACTCTCCTAAAACATTATTCTTGTCATCCTTAGTGTCATACAATACCAAGTATTCTACCGGCATGTGTTTTCTATTATTATAGTCTTCTTCCATTAGAATATCACCTTCCCAATGCTCTTTATAACGTTCTTAGTCGAAAACAATATTTTGGCCATAGTCGCAGGATATTCTAGTGATTCATCAACCCTTAATAGTCCTGCGCCATAAACATCCTCATACTTTTCTCCGGGTACATCTGCTAGTTTTTCTGCATTCTCTTTTATTATTCCTTCATAATCATCCCTCTTCTTATGAGATACGAGTAATGCCAGACCTCCTGCTGTATGAGGGGATGCCATTGAAGTACCGCTTGCAGTCCTATAACCTCCGGGAACACATGATAGTATGTCTACTCCTGGAGCGCTAATGTCATTAGTATGGTATATATTAGAGAAGTATGCGTGCTTTTTTGTTGCGTCCAATGCAGCTACAGATACTACTTCTTCACAGCTTGCAGGATAAGAAGGACCTCTGCCTTCATTGCCTGCTGCTGCAACAACGTATATGCCTTTCTCTACAGCGACATCTATTATAGCCTGCATTGCAGGACTGGGAGTGGGGCCTCCAAGGCTCATGTTAATAACATTAACACCTTCCCTAATACTCCAGTCTATACCTGCTATAACGTCACTCGTATAAGCATAGTCGTCCTCGAATACCTTGACAGCATAGAGTCTTGCAAGAGGAGCCACTCCCGTATCCTTCCCTGCTATCGTTCCTGACACATGCGTTCCGTGACCATGCCTGTCATAGATGTCATTAGTGCCCGTAACAATGTTCACTCCTTTATTGCTCCCAAAAGCATGGCTTATCTCGTCATGAGCATAGTCTGCGCCAGTGTCTATTACTGCAACGCTTGCACCCTGACCTTGTGACACTCCATGAGCATCATACGCTCCTATCATCTCAAGATTCCACATATCACTCCTTGAAGGCATTGCACCATCTTGTTTCATAAAATCATTTTTGGAACAGTGTCTTAGTTTCATGCTAGGCTCTATTCCTGTTATTGACTTAAAAGTGGACTTATAAGTTCTTGAAAGGCTGTTCTTCTCTCCCAGCCAAGCGTCAAGCATGGCATTGGCATACTCATAGTCTGTCTTGAAACTGATTATTCCTGCGCTTTCAATAACATGGCTTATTCTTGCATAAGGGCTTATCATGGCGCTCAGCACATCCCTTGTTCTGTCAGTACCCGAAACTATCAGTTCGAGCTCCTTATTATTATTAGTGTTCCTCCAAGCATTTCTTAATGCATGTCCTATAATCTTTGGATCAGTTGCTTTCTTATGAACCTTCTTTTTTGCCATACACATGATATTGTATCCAATATTAATATGGCTTTAGAAGGATTATCCGGAATAATCACGGTTATTCCAGTTTTCTTCTTATTATGTCCTGAGTCTTCTTGACATCGGCCTTTCCTTTCATAATCCTCATAACCTGGCCTGTAAGAAAGTTTATTGATTCTATTGCTCCCGCCCTATAATCTTGTGCGGCCTTGGGATTCTTACTAATGACATCATCGACCACTCTGGACAGTTCACCTTCATCGCTTATAGAAGAAAGACTATTATCCATAATATGCTTCTCCACATCAAAATCATTATGATACAATTCTTCCATGATGGTTCTCATAATCTTATCAGTAATTTTTTCTTCCTTATAGATATTGAGTAGTGTTATCATGCTATTAGTGGTACCCTTAAACATTCTTGGATGTTCATTATGATAATTTGTAACCCGCAGCAATTCTCTTCTCAGGAATATTCCTGCATCTTCCCCTCCTATTCCTTTATCTATCATAATAATAGCGTGCCTATAAAGCACAGGATTCATTATCATGATATTGGCATCCTCTGCTTTCATGCCACTCTTCAACAGAGTGTTGAGCATACTGTCAATATCTATTATTCCGCGCTCTTCAACCTCTCTTAATGTATTGGTGTCTATTATTATCCTAGGCAGGTCTTGTTCTGGTATAAACCTATAGTCAGAGCTTCCTTCCTTTGTTCTCATAGGAAGAGTCTCTGTCCCATTCCACATTCTCGTCTCAAACAATATAGTGTTTCCTACCGACAACTCTTTAGACTGCCTTTTAGTCTCATATTCTATAGCCTCTATTATGGAAGTGAAGCTGTTAATATTCTTTATTTCGACACGCTGATATCCTGGCTCTATGGATATATTAACATCAGCTTTTATTCCTAAACGCTCATCAAAACAGTCAGCATGGTCTAAATGCACTCTTAATGCTTCCAGCCATTCCCTAACCTGTTTTGTTGTAGTAAAATCAGGTTCTGTAACTATTTCTACTAGTGGAGTGCCGCTCCTGTTATAGTCTATTATTCCGGTATCAGGATCCCATCTTGCAGGGTCCTCTTCAAGATGCACTTGCATTATCCTAACTCCATTAAAGCTGCCGTTAATAGCCATTGGCTTGGCGTAAGCTCCTGACATTGTCCTCTGGTATCCTGAAGGGAGGTCAGGCCAGGAATAATGTTTTCTCTGGAATGCAGGCTTGTCATCAATAGTGCATCCTAATATTTTAGAAATAGCCAATGACTTTATTATTGCCTCCTTATTTGGCTTCATAGGATGGGCCCCGGGCTGGCCCGTACATATCTCGCATATATTATTATTCGGAGGAGCGTTTATTTCTATCTTGCATCCGCAGAACAGCTTGTTCTTGCTTTCCATCAAAGGATACACGTGTATTTCCAGTCCAACCTTTATTAGTACCATGGATATATTGTTTTGCAATATTATATATAAACATTTGTCCTATGATGACTTTATAGTAAAAGTGCGCGACAGCCGTCAGCTGGAGCAAGAACAGTTGTTCTTGCTTGTTAATGGAGGTTGTACATACCTCGGTCTTTAGGCCGATAGTAGCATAACCATTAACTCCAACATACCGCGCCCTTTAAGGCGGGGTTGTTGATTGACGCTGATGGGCTATTGGTAGTCTACGGGGTGGCGCATAGCACACTTTATTGGAAATTTTGTATGAAGACTACTATGATGAGGGCTTAATAATATCAATGATATCATCTGATTGTGATGAGGCCATGCCTACTATACTATCGCATACCATCTTTGTACTCGCATAACAGTTCTTGCATATTCCGCATTCTTCATTAGCAGACTTGTCTAGCGCCATAATAGCAGGTTCACCATAATATTCTCGTTTCCTTTGGGCTATAGAAGTCATAATAACAGGCATATTATTGTAAGATTCAATATTAGTATCAAGCATTGTAATAGGACTGAACTCGTGTTTCCTGTAATGCAATGATGCAGACATATTATGATCATTAGGATTCCTTGTATGATGGTAAGGATTCTTGTCTAATACTATATAGTTTGCCTCAACATCATATCCTAAATGACTATTCAATAAGTATTCTATAACCCAATTGTATGATGATACCTGTCTTATATATGCTGGTTCAGGATAAATTGTACGGGGATTGGTCTTCCTGTCGACAGTCAATATTGATATCCTGCCAGTATCATTTGATTCCATAAACAATAGCGCGTCAGGATGACAACTAAAATCAACTTTGATGCCATTAGTATGTTCTTCCGGAATAGTATGTCTTATAGTAATCTCACAATAATTATTGGTGTCTAATGGAGTAATGCCATTGGATGATAATATTTCGAGATGAGCCGAATCATTGCCTATAGGATGGTTCCATAGGTGATGCAGCAGTGTACCTCTCGATGCTGCCAGGGGGTTTCCCTTATGGTCGAATAATATGTTATGCTCATTGCTCCCTGTTTCTAGTATGGTTTGGGTTATTATATCTCTTTTAGTTGTATGACTCATTCTTCCTATAATGTTTGCTATGACGCATTCTAAAGGCTTAATTCCCATCTCAGAACCCCTAATGTCAGGAACACTCGTATTATTGTCAGCGTCATTATTATTAATCATGTCCATAAATCCTGGTAGTTCTGATGCGAGCAATAACCTATTGTCTTTTATCATGTTATTCCAGTACTGGTTCTTCTTAGTATTCTTCCTACTCCCATAATAGACCAATACGTTTTCATGCAACAATTCTGTTATCCTCTGCTCTACCCTCTGAACACCTACCCTGTGATAATTGCAGTAGTCAATCACTATCCTCTTTTCTGCAGGACTCATCTCATCATACAATGTAACTATGCTTGGCCTCTTATTCGAAGCTGATTCTTCCAATAAAAGATGAGGATAACCCTTTTCAGTAACAAGATTTAACAATCTTTTTTTATTGCCATTAATATTCTGACCATTATTTTTTTTATTCTTATTATTATTATTATTCTTATTTTCGTCCAGTCTTCTTATTACTGGTTTTATTCCTATTATAGTCCTCTGTATATGGCCTGTAAGATAGCCTAGTGATGTAGGCTCGTTTATTCCAAGCAATGGAATGCTCTTACCATAATTTGTCCTGCCAACATGATGGAACGATAATTCCTTGTCGCTTAGCTTTATTGCATGGTTGAATATCGCATCATAAGTGTATGATGTCTTCTCAGTATATACTGGTATTCCTGGAAGATCGTAAGAGTCAACTATTCTCATTATATTCTCATGATCGCTTTCTATAATCCTTGATATGGACAATCCTAACAGTCTTCTTGCAATATAATCTTTTTTTATGTCGATAGCATCCCTCATGTCATGTTCTAACGGATTAGTGCTAGGTTGAATGTTATTGTTATTCTTATGGTGCCTTGGTTTTCTTGTACCAAATAACAGGTTATTGTAATGCCATAATGATATTGTAGTATGCTGCGCATTGTCCTTCCACAACACAATTTCTTCTCCCTTGCGAGCTGACGGATGCAGTGCCTTAAATGATTCCAACTCTTCAGACAGCATGTCCTCTAATGCTATATTCTCATTCTTTATAGTGGGTATGAGCGTCTGTAATAGTGGTTGTGGGAACATGAATGCTATACTATCATAATATTCGTTATTTATGTCTTCTAGTATCCTAATAATATTATTGGTAGTCATGAATATGGGGCTAAGAGGACTCTTGCCCTCCCGCAAAGACTTATTGGTACTAGTAACCGAATCTGCAGAGCAAAAATACAATAGCCTGCTGCCAATATGGTTATTCCATGTATTAATGACTGTTTCATTGTAAGTCCGGAATGGTCTCATGACACTAACAGTAATACGGCTATTAGCTTCTTTTATTATCTCTTCTAAAGCCTTCCTGTTAATATCAGGTTTTACCGTAATCTTAAGCTCATCTCCTATCATCAGAGCTAATGATTCCGGATCTTCTATCGGCTCTTTTTGTACTAAAAGTGCATTAATTTCATGTTGCCTAAAGAATGGGCTTAGTATGCTAAGGAGCCTTCCATGACTTGATATGGAATATGCAGTGTCAATATCTATCATTCCCATAATACCCAGCTCAAACATACTCTTAATTATTATATAGTGGTAACTTTCAATAAGTATTTAATTGTTTGTGATATAACAAGTATTAGAAAACTAGGGTTTTAATCTATTATTACCAGTCATCAATGTATTCTATGCATTGCTCGTACAATCTGGGATTAGACTCAATCTTTTCGCATAGTTTTTCGTCCTCCAATCCTATAGCAACACCATAATAACATTCCTCTTTAGTTGACTGTATAGTTATCATCTCACAGATTGCCGGATTGGATGTGGCTCTGCCGATATCAGAATAGCATCTTTCCTTTCTTGCCTCGACTGATATAAGAGAGCATAATTCTATGTTGTTATTATTTATGGCCATGTTATCATAGCATCTGTTCACTAATGTTTCAGACTCTAATTCAGCGCACAATTCAGGTTCGTTGCTTGCTACTATGGCATTGAATTCGCATCGTTCTTTTAACCTCAAGCTTGTTATTCTAGAGCAGTGTGATGGCCTCCCCCATTCTACTGCAACCCTGTTATAACAGTTGTCTTTCTGGCTTTCAAGGTCATGGCATAGACTAATGTCTCCTCGTGATGTTGCTACGCTCGTAATGCATCTTTCTCTCCTATCCACATTTCCCAGTATGGTCTTACACAAGCTTAAGTCTTCGAGCTCTGCTGCCACTTCAGCTACACAATACTCTTTATCATTAGAATCGTCTATCATATCACATAGTTCTACGTCCCTAAGGTTTTTAGCCACTTCGCTAATGCATGCATAAACACGCGAACTATCCAGTTCAAAGCACCTGTAAGGGTCTCCTGCCCTTACAGCAGCATCAGTTATTGTAATATTCTGCCAAGTGGAGCCGCATGCCGAAAATAATATCGCAATTATTATGAAAAATACAGTTACATGTTTGCCTGCCATGCATTAACGACTCATGCTAGTCTCATATATAATTGTTTTGCTAATAGTAATTTATGAGATGTTAATATCATATTTCTATTACTATAAAACCAGTCTCAATATAAGCTTAATTATTATATAGTGGTGACTTTCAATAAGTATTTAATTGTTTGTGATATACTATGATTATGGATTATATTGCGGTTCATGCTGAAAGGGTCAAGGGAAATCTTGAGAGCCACGCATCACTATCAAGAGTATTCTTAAGAAGCATAGATAATGGGCGTATAAGAAATTCTTATGAAGAAACAGAGTATGGGAGGATGCCCTTAGTATGGATTGGGAGCATTCCTCACAGTATTATTTCAGGAACCATAATGCCGTATGACTTTGGAGGATTGCAGGAGAGTGTTACTATGCTCCAAGAGCATTCTTATAACAAGATAGAGACAATAAAAGAAGTATTGGAAGAGAAAAGAGAAAGGTCAAGAGAAGGAACCAAGACTCATCATAATCTTGAAACAAAACTATTATTGGCAGAAAATGCTTTAAGTAATATTAAGGAATCTTTTGTATTGAAAAGAGGTTTTACTAGTGATGAATTAAGGGGTGCTTACTATCATCTAATCCTTCCTCCAATACCAAACAAGGATATATCAAGATTCCTGTCAAGATACTATAATCCTTATTCTAGCCATAATAATACTGTTGCAAGTCTATACAGGCATCTTGGTATGCCTTACAGCATAGTATCTATAGAGGATGGCATGATTATTCCTAAGAACGTAAAGCCAAACTATCGCATGATAGCTAATGCAGTATCATTGTCTTTTGACATAGAAACAGATAATTGGGAAGAAATATTATTGGAATACCTAAAAGATGAGTCGCACAGAAACATAGCTATAGAGTATCTGGAATCGAGAGGGTACGATAGTAACATGATTAATGAGATGATAGAGGATACTATGAGTATTCCCAGGAGGAGGCTTAGAAAAAGAATGAAGGATGATGCCAATAAGAATAAAGGAGAGATGATAACACTAATGACAGTCAATACGAGAGAGGATTCTATCCTAATATCAAGACTCAAACATGATACTGATATGTACATATTTTCTGATCCTGTAAACGGTGATATTAGCGATGTTCCAATAATAAGCGTAGATAAGAAGAGCTTATTCTCTGACAAACTAGCAGGAATAGTCTCTGATAAAGACCCTCTAATAGTAGGAGGCCATAATATTGTGAGATTTGACCTGCCAAAAACAATGGTATTATCAGGAAGCCTTCCTATAGGAATTGACGATACCACTCCCATAGTTTCTATGAGTACGGGAGAAGACTTTATGAAAGTCTACAGTATTAAAGGCAGGGATATTATAGAGCCGTCATACTATTTTATGCTGCATGAAAAGACATGGTCTAATGACCTTGATACCGTTACAAGATTCCTAAACCCCAGTGTAGTGTCAAAATCAATGTCTCATGCCGATCTTTCTGAAGCTACCCGTCTTGCCATAGGAGGAGACCATAATGCTGTTTTGGAGATATCCGAATATGCTTGGTCTGACGGACAAAAGCCATTGGCTAATATGGAAAGGCTGCTTCGAGAGGTTTATGCTGCAAGCACATTGTATAATGCAACTATGCTCCAGATATGTACTACAAGTCCCAAGAGTCTTGGAGGAAGTTTTTGGAGTGATGACATGGTAATGAGAGGAGTCCTCGCCCCGTACGAAATTCAGATGCACAATATGAGCCTGGACAATATGGACAAAGATACTAAGTACCTCTATAATGGCATGACTCGTAATAGGAGTATAGACTATAAGAATTTTGATCGGAACATCATGCTCGAAAGGATTATAGGAAGAATAGCAGACAATAAAGAACATGGCATTAAAGGGGGAACTCATGAAGCCATATTATTAAGAGTGTACCCTTATCTTAGTGCATTCAGTAAACATTTTAGTAGGATAAATAATTTGGAAGATACTATCAATACTGCATTGTCTATGGAAGACAATTATTCTGCTGCCAGACTATTGGCTCATGTTGAGAACCTCTTTGACCTTCCATTGTTTGATGCGATGTCCAATACGAGCAGTGGATTTAGAAGAAAGGATAATATTAGTGAGTGGCAGGACAAGAGGTATACTGAACTATACGGGTTGGATAAAGGCTCGCTAGCAGATATTATTGTGAGTGTTAACAACGAATATATCAGATTATATAATATGCTTAAGAAACAAGATATTATTGGTATTACAGGCAATTATGTAGTAATCAGACCAGACTGTGATACTGCTGATAGAATAATGGATGAAGGAACTCGTTCTATCGTACTATCTGAAGGATTATATCATGGTATTAGTAGGGACAGGTTCTTATTCCATTCGGGCAACAGGATAATATCATCAGGTTTTTCCAATCCAAAACAGAATAAGGGCTTAAGAAATGATTATGAGAAGAGACTCCTATCAGACTACTATAGAATATTGTTTGAGGAAAGGTATGCTGATGCACTGTCATTCTTAACTCATAATATTAACAGGCTAGTGTCAGGAAATGATGAGAGTGTTAGGGTTTATGAGAAGAGGGCTGGAAGGGATTATCATGATTATTCGGGTAGGGCAAGAGGGATATGGATAGATGCTCATATGGAAAACAAGGTGATGGAAGGAGAAACAAGCATTATAGAGTATGAAGAGGAGGATCATCATGACAAGATGGGCAAAAGGTTCATGGACATGACATTAATGTTGATAGGCAGCAATGATGGTGCTCGTATGCTCGCAAAAAAAATGGTATCAGACAATATTACTCCTATAGAATTGGAGCTTATGAGAACCATGCTACCAAAATAATACAATATTTAGTATGCTGGCTTGTTCTTAGATAGCCATTCTTCTATCATTGATATCGATTTTAGGACATCGTCAGTTTCTATTACTGCGCCTGAAGCCTTGTCATGTCCTCCTCCTATACCCATACTCTCGCATATTATCCTAACATTAGGTCCTTCCCTCATACTCCTGAATGATATGCTCGAATAATCTTTCATAGGCACTATGACAAATCCCCATGGAACATTCTTTAGTCCTATAAGGTATTGCTTGTAAGAGTTCTTTGCCTCGCTAAGATAGTATTCCATCTCAGATTCTTCCATGTCAAGGTCTCCTTTCTCAATATATGATACGAGGTAAGGTGGCCATTCTCCAGTCCTTCTAATCTCGGTATTGTCTATAAGTTTTTTGAAATAGTTGAACGTATTCCATTCTATCCTGGAATATTCTGACATAAAATTGTTTATTTCTATATCGCCCTGTTCTATAAGGTCTTTTGCCATTAGCAAAGCGCTGGTTTTTTCCTTGTCTATGAACCTGAATAGGCCAGTATCGCCTATAATGCCGCATAATAGGTATTCGCAAGCTTCTTTTTCTATTAATGTATTCTTATAGAACATGTCGTAGACTATTTCGCTTGTGCTTGTTTTTCCCGGCAGTGCCATATGATGATCAAATTCTCCATTCATAGTAGGATGATGGTCTAGGATGAATGTTACTGCTTTAGTATTGGGAATTCCTTCCATGAATCTGAGCCAGTTGTTTCCGTCTAACAGTATTATCATGTCGGAATCTTCAGCCTCTCTTACCATGGCATTAGTGCTAATTATCTTGTCATAATTCCGAAAATAGTTGTATGATCCCTTAATCTTGCCGAGTATCATCATCCTTATTTTAGTAGAGTCTATTTTTAGTCTTACAGTAAGATAGTGATATACTGAGAGGATTGATCCTATAGCATCATCGTCAGGCCCTATATGGGTTGTTAACAATATGTTGTTGGACGATAGTGCTGTATTGTCAAAAGCTTTCTTGTATTCTTCCATCAGTTTCATCTTTGTAGACTGTTATTTAGTAATATAATATGGTGAGTATGATAGGTAAGTTTTTTAAGATTATCTAAATGTTTTATGGAATATTTTTGCTAGTCTGCTGCATTAGCATAAATTAATTCTTTGTCTTGGGATTCTTCACCGCCCTCTTCTTCTCCTGCAGATTCTATGTTCTTTGCTTCTCTTATGTACTTGTATACTGTGCTCTTGCTCTTCCCAAGCCTCATAGCGATTTCGTTTGCTGTCATTCCATGATTATGCATCTCGTATGCACTGCTGATATTCTCCCCTCTCCTTATTACCTGTTTTAGGTTATGCTCGCTAAGACTGTAATCATTTTCTTTAGCGTCATATTTTGACATCACATATCCGAGCTGGATGGCATCGTTTTCTCTTAATGAGAAACCACCATCGCCATATCCTCTTTTAGGTATATAGTCTTCTTCTCCTATAAGAGCTTGTTCCAAACCATCATCACCCACAACATCGTCTATACTGTTCTTCTTAGCATTCCTCTTGTTTTTTGGATTGCTTGTCGGATTAGTATTAGGATTGCCATATCTTGCAATATCTGCTTCGTTTCTAACATCTATTGGCACTGTTATTGGATTGGTGGTTGACTGTTCATTAGTCCCATATACAGCAGTTTCTGTAGAACAATTTTCTTTATACCATTCGTTTATCCTCTCTCCTATTCCAGGAACTCCTAGCATGTCAGTTACTATAGTCTCTTCTACTCCGGGAATAGTTCCTTTTGGCACTACGCCATAATTCCATATGGCATCACAAACAGTATCTTCATGGCCTATTACTATGTTGTTTGGTCCTACCTGTTTTAATGCAATCTCGGGTTGGACTACGGGTAATTCTATGTCATTATCTGCTTTAACAACATTATCGAATATTGTTATCTCCTGTCCAGGAAATATTAGGTTGGGGTCTATATTGTTCTGTTCAGCCAAGAACAATGCGTATTGATAAGCGTCTGTAGGACTGTCATGCTCCTCTCCTAGAAACATTGCTGCTATCCTGCTCAGCGTGTCTCCTGGCTGTACTACATATATGTTCTGATCGTTTACTATCCTTTCGATGTCAGGTTGAACGTCATCTCTTTTTGTTGTATCCACTATTGGTGGTTCAGGGTCGTTTACAGGAACGTCAAAATTACTGCTTCTGAGTCCTGCAATATATCCTCCTACTCCCATAGTAAGAGCGAGAGCTCCTCCTACTACATAGTTCCACCATCTCCTACTGTCCTTTTTTTTGTGATTCATTTCAGGAACAGGTATTACCGGATTATTGTCATCATAACCATCTGATGGCATATTATTGCTTGGAGGATTTATTGGCGCTTTTGGAGGGGGAAACGATGGGTGCTCTTGCCCGGCTCTTTCTTCTGCTTCACTATTGAAATATCCTACAGCTCGATCAAACCACTCTTTCGCTTGATTGTCTTCTACTTTTGCTGCGGCATCCATAAGATGCTTGTTTACTATGTAAGGATTCTCCTCATAGAATAATAAAGAATAGATGCTTTGGTGCTCTCTGCTGCTGCCCATTATAAGATTCCCAGAATTTGCAGGCATGAGGTGCTCTAATGTTTTCTCATCTGGTACTCCTATATTGTCCCATAGTCCTTTTCTCATAAACTCCTTTTCCTTCTTGTTTGCCATAATATATCCCCGCATAATTATTATTACTTTATAGTAGTTAGCAATTGTTTATAAATATATTTGTTGTTATTTATAAATAAACTGATGATTATACCATTATTTATCCGGAAATATTGCGGAAAAACATTGGCAGTTCTTTTATTCTATGATATTACTACTATCAGTATGGAAACAGAAGATAGTAAAGAAAGCGAGCATGAAGATGATGCAACAGATGCTGAAGATGACCTGTCATTAGAGGACTTCATATTCGAGTATGAAAGCGTAATGAAAGACCCTGAATATGCTTCTATGCTCATAAACAGGTATATTACTGAACCGAGGCCTTCCAAGAGCTCGAGATTAAGAGCGGATCACAACGATTTAGAGTCAGCAGTCTTAGGCTATCTTGAGGAGAGGGGATGCGACAACATCATGTTGTACCATAATGCCAATAGTGATAATAGTGCATACACTCCGAATGAGTCATTATCAAAACAGTACAATAGGATATTATACGGCCGAATTGATAATAGCAATGGCAATGGACGGATAGACAAAGCAAAAAAGCTATCTAAACTATTGCAGGATTATGCGTCATACACCGCTGCTAAAGGTAGTTTTGACGCGCAAGAGTTTGTAGGGCTAGCCAAAAAAGCAAATAATTATATCAGCAGGCATATTGGTGACAGACTCTTAACAAACAGGCTTACATTCAGGGCAAAAAATAATGATGGCAGAATATCATTATATGCCAATAGGAATATTAGCGGTAACGCGACATTGCTATGCAAAGAGAATGATAGAATGCTATATTCTGAGAATAGTATCAGAGAAGCGGTTAGTGATGCCAATACTATGATATCATCAAACAACAATAATGCATATTATCCTACTAAAGAAAAAAGAGGATTCTTAGCCAAAATAGGAGACGCTTTCAGATTTGCAGCAATAGGATACAATGGAGCTTACGAAAGGATAAATAATGTTGTGATGGCAGTAGACAACAATATTAAGAATATTTCTAGGAATAAGCGTTTTAAGCCCCTAAGAGAGACACAATATACTGCCATAGGATTATGATGATTGTTAGTCTTAGTTACATATCCTGATCTATAGCCCAATAGTAGTTTTACCTTTAACTCCAACATACTGGGCCCTTTAACCAGAAGCGTTGATTTTTGTATCATACTATTTCATAAAACGTTTAGCCATACTAATCTTAGAATGGAATGTGAGAATTGCAATAACAGTCCTGTACTAACAGATCCTCGGCTTTGTAGTGATCATTATATTGAGTGGTTTGAAAGAACAATAGAGGATACCATTAAAGAGTATGGATTGATAGACTATAGTCACAAAATTGTAGTTGCAGCTTCAGGAGGAAAGGACAGTACGACAGTATTATACATTCTAAGAAAGCTTGGCTATAATGTAACGGCATTGGCCATAGACGAGGGAATACCAGGATACAGGGACAAGACTCTTGAAGACTTAAAGTCATTCTGTAATGCAAATGGTATAGGATTAAAAGTAGTGTCATTTAAGGAACAGTTAGGAAGCACTCTAACAGATAACATTAAAAAGATTGACGGGTCGCCCTGCAGGGCTTGTGGAATTATGAGAAGATACTTGCTGAACAAGCATTCCAAAGATTATGATATTGTAGCAACAGGACATAATCTAGATGACGAGTACCAGAGCATCATGATGAGCTTATATAAGGGAAATCTTCATCTAGCTCTTCGCTTAGGCCCCAAATCAGGGAAGAGGAATAATGATGAGTTTACACAAAGAGTAAAACCCCTATACTTTCTTTCGGAAAAACAAGTATTTGTGTATGGGAAGATTAGAGGATTTAATTTGGGATATAATGAATGTCCATACGCTCGTTTAGGGTATAGAAACAGAATAAGAGAAACGATCCTTGAGGTAGGAAGTGGCATTTCGCAGAAAAGGATTAATACGGTAAAAAACATCCTTTTGTTAAAAAAAGCCACGAGTATGACAAATATTTTTATCAATAATAAATGCCAAAAGTGTAATGGCATTAGTAATACTGCGCTATGTGTAGCATGCCGAATTAAAGAAGCAGTATTCCAATAGTACTAGCAACTAGTATTTTCCAGATTAGAATACAATGGTATTCGATCAACATCTATTCTAAACCAGTCGGGAGCGCCATCTACACACTGTACTGTGCTCATTGTATCATAAAAGTACAATGCATCTACACTGCTTCTGCCATCATATTCTATAATTCCCTGATCCTTGAAACGCTGGCCTCCTACGATAGACTCTATACCATAATCTGATGGATTAGAATCCCCCTGAAGTCTTTGCAAATAACTAGGGGATAAGTTGCTTTCTATATACCTACTAGCGCCATAGCTCTGATCGATAAGGTATAATATGTCATTATTGGTACTCTTGTTAACAACATTAATAATCCTTCCATAACTATGGATATAATATGAAGGGTCTTCCAAGCCTATAATCCTCACTTTTTCAGTAATATTAATGATTCTATTATAGCCCCTCTCACTATCAGGTGTACTTAAGGTATAATTCATTAGAAGTCTTGAACTTACATGCCACGGATCCTCTTGAATCTGTTCTAAAATTAATATATTATAGTTAAATGTATAGCTTTTTTCCTCTAGCAATGATGTAATTTTTGTTAGCCAATCATTGAAAGTAGCATTTTCAAGCATTTCAAGAGAATGCCCGTCTATAGTGCCGTTCAGCATACCTTCAATAAATGATTCCTGGGTAGAGTTTAGAAACACTCCTGATGTTACTATTCTTTCTATCTGGCCAATAAGCGTTCTGAAACTGGTAATATAAAGCCCTCTGGATACATCGTTTTCAAGATTATCAACCAGCATCTTTAGTGTATTGGCTTCTCTTAAGGCGTGCTGGCCAATATCAATAGTTTCATAGCTTATGAGGGCAAATACTATAATGATACCTGTTATGAATATTGAGAGCATGGTAAATATGAATCCTTTATTGTTCATCTTCCCACCTTAACCTCGAATATTGCAGGCCCCCATAAACTTGGAACGTTTTCTACTACTATGCTTTCCACTGTCAATGCTTGTTCCGTCAGATAAATGTCTATCATACCATTATTGTCGATATCAAGTTGACTGAATAATGAATAAGCTGATATATCATAAGCATCATCTATGTCATAAGTACTATTATGATAATAACAGTTTTTGGATCCAGAATAGTACGATGGGATACTCGTTTCGAAGCTTTCAAGATTTTCCTGTAGAACATGCCAATGGCAACCCTCTGCTTTTGAGGCTACAGGAGATATTGGAGGTATTATAGATACGGCTGTTGATAATACAATGATATTGTCTGGGCTACATCCTGTTTCATTACCAGGAGCACTACCCGTTAGGACTGCTATGCTATTGTTGCCATGAGAGAATAGGTCTCCAGGAATTCCAACAATAAAAGGATCCCCTATTAGATTGAAGTTTGAACCATAATTGCTTATGTTAAAAACAGTCTGATCATTTATTCCGACTAGACTTGTCCAGTGCTCATCACTATAGCTTGTAATGTATGATTCTATAACTCTAAGGTTGGGATTTAATAATACTGAGGCATTACAATAATTCAATTTAGAAGTTCGCTTAGTGATAGGTATTTCATTTATTGAAAGAGGATTTATATTAGACTCATAATGGTAGGTTATATAACTATTGGTCAGATTTGAAGCCAGTCCTTCACCGGGATGGACGATTTGGGATGTGTAGGTGGTTCGGGAAAGGATTTCTCTAGTCACGTTTTCATATATGCTGCTCAGTTCTGAGAAGTCGCTGGTCTCAAAATACATTGATTCATCACAAGCAACCTCTTTTAGTGTCTCAGTCCATTCAGGTTCCAGGTCTGGTCCTGCTGCTATGACGAATACGGATATATTATTTTCGCAGGCATACTGACCTGCTTCCACTGTTGACTGCGCTGAAGCTGGTGAGAGGTCAAGTACACCTGTATAGCTCCCAGGGCCGTCGCAACGATAGTTGACCTCACCATCAGAAAGTATTATCATATAACTGTGATTTTCAGAGACTTTTGAGTACATATCTACTGCACGATAGATGCCGCAGCACATACAAGTCCACCCTCCTGCTTCGTAGGATTCTATTTCATTTACTACAGCTGTCTGGTTGTCTGTTAAACCAAGCTCGCTTACGATACCAGTACTATAGGCTATAAGGCCAACACGTGCCAGTTCATTAGTTAATATGAGGTCCTGTGCGATGAGCGCTGCTTCTTTGGCAATTTCAACACGGGGTCTGCATGCATCGTGATTCGAAGTACTAGTGCATGTAGGCGTACCCCCGCAAACGTCACCTGCGCATGCATCGACGGATTCTACCTGACAACTTTTTTCTGTGGTAAACTGCCAGAACCACATCTGGTATCGGCAATCGTATGTACAAGTAAGCGGTGGTTCGGTATCGCCACACCAGGCCATTGATCCGGAAAGGTCTGTTATGATTATTGTATCTGAAGGGTTATCTACTGTGACATATCCAGAATAGTTTACTCCCTCAATACCCATTCTTATAGGTATAGTCCCGCTCATCGAACTGTAGTCGAGCATACTAAAATCAGCATCTGTTAGTGTCACGCTCTCACTTGTCATATTCGTTCCACTATATACAGTTGCGTTTCCAATATTAAGAAAGTAAGTCGTTTCGACATTAGGAGGTATTAGTGCATCGTATTCTAAATATATTTCTAGAGAAGTGAGGTTTCCAGGGATGGTAATAGAATCATAAACATTTATTATTCCATAGATATCCGGGAAATGATAGGTTCCCTGTCCGACTGTAGGAACTGCTATCTCATTTGTAGTGTATTTGACCTGCACGAATCCTCCTCCAACAAATGCTGTTTCCAGTTCTTCGAATGAGAGTCGTACGCGGTTATATCCCGGTAGAAGGGCAGGGATGCATGAGCTAAGGTTAAAGTATTGGCTTCTTTTCGATAATGGTTCTGCAGGAAACGTACCGCATACATTATTATTAACAAATATTGTTACTTCCTGACTGATGGCTGCTTCCATTGACAAAGAGATGATATTGCTACTATCTAAGTCGCTAGGCAGGTCGCGCAGCATGACCTCGAGATCCCCTTGCCCGGAAAAACCTCCAAAATATGCAAATGAGGACGTTGTTCTGTTTTTGGGGAGAGAGAATTGTATATGCGCACTATAGCCTCTTGTAGGCTGGCTTCGATTTATACCCGTAACTATCCTTGTACCTAAAGCTACAGTTCTCAGACTATCTTCTTCTGAAAAACCAAACAAATCATCCTGGTTTACTGAGAATGCTACTTGGTACTTTGATGATAGTGTGGATGTTACTTCTATTATTATCTGTTCTGCAATAATCGTATTGTCTTCTGACCATAATTCTGCTAATAACTCTGCAATGCTAATCCCAAGCTGTTCAGGACGTATCTCTTGAGCTGAGATCATATTCTTTACTGTAGGACTGCTAGTCTCGTTCACCCTAATAGCAGATAAGGCCATTATAATGTCATCTGCAATAATAGGTTCTTTGAATGACGGTGCTGATGCAGGTCTTAACTGTAATAATAGTATTAGGGCTATTACAAATATCCCTAAGGCAAGAAGAGCATCTGTGCTAAAGAAGAATCCTTTGCGTTTTTTTACTTCCATACAATGACCTCCATTATTACTAGTGTCCCATTGTATGCGATTATGCGTTCCATACGGTCTATTCTATCAAAATGCATATTCACTATGTCTAGGGGATTAACATCAGAATCTGTAGTGATATGGGAAATACCGCCTACATCAATTTCTGTAAACACTCCTCCATTATACTTTCCTATGCGAATCATAAAGTCTGACAGTAATGTATATTTTGACTTTAGTCCTGAAGAATTTGTTATCATTATATTGTAGAACATCTCCCATTTTTCTGTGCTAAGCTTATTGTCCTCTAATAATCCGGGTCTATAATATTCTGTTTCGGTCCAGTTAGAAGGGATTCCTGGGGAGAGTAGAGAATCACTTATCATTAGTGCTTCACCTGTCATGCTATAGTCTATTTTATTGCTTTGATTGAAACTAATGAATACAAATAGTATTATGAGGAATATTCCCAAAGCTATAATAAAATCTACAAAGTTGGATTGGCCTTTCATACGGATGTCACCTGTACGGTCCCATCCTCTTTAGTGAGACTAATAGTTCCTTGATCAACAAATATGCTCCCGTTGGTTTGAGGAATGTATATTATGCTTTCTATCTTTTCAGTTTTAATAATCATTATTGGTGGTTCTATAGTAAGGTTCATCCTTACTCCAAGATAAGGAGGCTCGAACTCAACAATAGAGTAGTATCCGTCTATTGAGATATAGGCTGATAGTATTTCATTTTGTATCCTTGTTAGTTGAGAGTCTACAGCAACTCTATGCCTCTCTTCAGTATTTCTTGCTCCTTGACTTACTAGAAATCCCATTATTATTATGGCAAATAATAATCCTAATCCTATAAAGGAGCTGTATTCTGTTATCATCTGTCCTTTTTTAGTCATTGTGCATCGTATATCCTGACATGATGAGTTTCTTTTTGTATCACAAGAGTATATTGTCCCCGCCCTACATAACTTGCATCCCATGTAATGTTTGCGTACTTTGCAGTTGCATAGACTGTATGGCTGCCCATGTTCATATGGAATATTATGGTATTGTTTATCGTATTAATACTGTCTATGTTTGCTGGCAGGGTGACTGTTATAGTCCTCCTAGAAGGCATTCCCTCCAAGTGCACGGTATCAGCATTATCCACTATCAGGTCTGCTGCTCTTTGGGCTTCATGGACTGCCATCCTATCCTGATACTCGTAAGAATAGGTGTTTGCTATTAGTATTGTGGGTATTAGTATTAGTAATGAAAAGCCTATGACAAGGCCATACTCTAGCGCTATTTGTCCTCGCTTAGTCATCATAATAGTTATACTATGATATTGGTATATAAACCTATTGCCATCATATATTGTTGTGTTTATGTTATATGATGTGAAAGAACTATATGCTTTGAAGATGCTTTTTTAGGGTGCTTGCTATTATCCCTTTCACATCCTCTATTATGAGTATGTTCTCATCATTTCTTGTATTGGCATTCAGCCCATAATTCATGCTTCCTGTTATTATGGTATTGTCTATTATCATGGTCTTATGGTGCATTAGGTTGTCAGGCGCTATTCTTATAGGAATACTATGCTCTTCTATTATTCCTAACCTGCTCCCCTGCCCGTTCATAGTGCCCCTGTCTGCTATGAATCTTATGCTAATATTATTCTCCCATGATTCAAGCAATGCTATCGTTATCCTTTCAGAGGTATAAGTGTATGCTGCGACTACTATGTCTTCCTGGGCATCTTCGATAATCCTTATTATGTTGTCTTCACAATTATCTTCAGGGCAGAATAATACAGTAACATTAATCCTGTAGGGTTCTTCCCCTATTATTGTATCAATAATTGTTTTTATGTTCCTTGATTTTTGCCCTCCTGCAAATATTCCTTGCATCATCTCTTCATGTTCATCGTAATACTCTTCATATATACTATCGCTCTCTATGACTATTAGGAAATCGTGCTTATGATACTGTCCGCTGGGATTATAGGAGCCTGTAATCACCCTCTTATTATTGTTCAATTCATATGTGCAGAACTTGTTATGCATAAGCCCCCATAGTCTGGGCGCTTCCCTAGTCCTAATAACAGCACTATTATCAAGCATAGTTCTGCTTGGCTCATGCAATACTACTGGCACTCCTTTTTGCATTAGCACTTCTATAATGCTGTTATGCCTCAGTGTATAGAATGCGCACCTAATATTGTTAGCGCTTCTTAGCTCTTCTACTATTATGTGAGTGCAGTTCTCTGTAATACAATAATGGAATCTTATGGAGCCAGTCTCATGATATTCTCGTGTAGTATTCATGGCATTGATACTGTAGAGTAATATCGCAAGGATAATAATCGATAATCCTATTGCTATCATAATGTCATTGCGCATGAAACGAGTATGATGCTATTATTATTATGGCATTCTATCTTTTTTTTGTGATTATTTCGGATAGTTCCATAAGGCTTTTTGTCAGTCCGCTCGAAGCGTCCTTATGTGTCTTTTCCATCTCCTTAATGGTTTCATACAATAGCCTGTCTTGATGATTTAAACTGAAGCCTATCTCATTGTCCTCTAAAAGTATTCTTGCTTCACTAATGCTGGTATTGTAGAGGGGAACTATTATGCTTCCATTACCTATTCCTTCTATTATGCTGTGCAGTTCATCATCCTTGTTGTCGTTATTGTGCTTTTCTCTTTGAGAAGTAATGTATGACAGCAGCATTATTGCCATGCATTCCTTTGTTGCTACTAGTATGCTAATTGCATTGTCACTATTCTGACAAATGCGATTTTCTCCCATACTATGATACTCTATTATATTGTTAAATAATGCCTGAACATCACTATCGCTAAAGAATCTGCTAGAATAAGGACATAATGTGTAATTTGGTACTCTTGCATTCTTTAACGTTTTTTTTATCCTCTGTATTATTATTTTCTTGTAACAAAGGGTGCATATGCTCATCAGCGTTATCTCTAGAGTATGCTCTGCTCTTGTTCTCTTACACTTTTCGCATAATACTTCCATGGTATGAGGCTGGGTATGCATTATAATAATCCTTTGAATAATATATTGCACAAGAGCATCATAATTTGTTACTATAATGAGATGAATATAGCTAGTTTTTACTATTAAATGATTATAGTATCAAAAAGATTAAATACTACCTGCATATAATTACCTTACGACTTTGGAAACACCTCTTTTTCCTCAGGGATCCTCGGATCCTTGGGGAAATCTATTATTGCCTTATTTTCTGGCAATTTTCTTGAGCTTAATACCGCTCTTGGATGTTGTCTTCTTCGTCCTTCTTTTAATCGTGTTAGTCTTGGTTTTAGGCTTAGTAATGCTATTCTTTGTTTCCAGTTGCATCCCTTTCCTGTCCATAATTCTCTTTTCCTTAATGCTCCCCATAATAATCATGCTTATAGAGAATCCTAATGCCAGCCCAGTAAAAATAAAGAATAAGTATGCCCTGTTTGTAATAATGCTTTGTATGGGCAGTCCTCTCTGTTCCTCATCAAAATATGATGAGAGTCCTGACAATTCTATAGCATTCTCATAGTATAATAATGCGATTTCAGGGCTTTCGTTACCAAGACTGTTTGCATATTCGAGATAAGAGTATGCCATCACAGGGAATACTCCTAGTGATGACTGCATGGCTATTGCATGCTCTGCAGCAGCTCTCTTAGCATCCAATAGTTCTCCTAGCCTGTCAGGAGGAGTGCTTATCCTGCTCATTATCATATCAGCTCTTGCCTTGCTCAAGGAGGCCTTGTATATGCACTCATCATAATCCCTGTTAGACAATGCTGAGTAGGCATCACTGATGTCTATCATCCTTATGCCTGTAGCATACTCTACATACTCTGCCCTCTCATTCGCCTCTGATATCTTCCTGTTGCATAATGCTCTCATAGCACTTGCACTTACCTGCGGGCTTTGTGTATCATAACCTGTAAAGGTCATCCAGCTTATCATGCTGTCAATCCTTGCAAGAATGTATCCTGCCTCGAAGAGAATGTCATCCTGGGATAGCATGCTAAAAGGATTATTAAATTCTGATATCAGTTCTTCTGCCCTTTGAATACTCTCGTCATACCTTTCTTTTACGATACTCTTGATTTGTATGCTGTTAATGTCATTTCTGGATGCTCTTAGAAACCTATTGTATTCTGTAGTCGCCTTATCGGTTGCCATTTCGAGTATGTCTATTATTAATTCTCTTGCAGCACTATCATCTTCAATGTTTATCATCTGTCCTGATAACCTAAGGTAATGGAGCCTGGTCCTCGCATTAAAGCAGTGGCTCGCCTGAGTATAGTAGAGTCCTTCTGATTCAGATACATGGGAGTTTTCTATAAGTTCTTCTACTAGTGTAATACTATTGTTTATTCTTGGATTGACAGGAAGTACCATTCCCATTATGTCATTATACTGTTCTATATTGTCACCGCACAGCTTCTGAGCCACGCTCCTCATCGTATTAGTGTAAGACTCTGGGACTGTTATTTCGTCATAAAGGGCAAAAGAGTATGATGGATCTATAGACCTAAGAGCTTCTTCTACAGTGTCAGCTGCTACCACTCTTATTCTCAAATTATTATCAGCAGTATAGTTTGATATTGTGGGTATTACTACGGTTCTAAGCCCTGCTCTCTGGGCAGCCTCCACTTTTTGTGCTATTCCCCCTACATTGCCAATTATTCCGCCCGATGATATTGAGCCTGTTATTGACACTCCAGCAGGGAATTCTTTCCCTTCCAATAAGCTAATAGTAAGAGCTGCCATAGCAGCTCCTGCACTCGGGCCTCCTACTATAGGACTGTCAGAACGTATGCTGTAGAGAAAATCATAGCTTGTACAGTCAGCTTCGGTAATGGCGCACGCATATTGCTTTGCAAACCTTGTGGTAGCCTGAGTATCAACTCTAGTAAATGGCTCGGCATGAACATATACTGATCCTGTGCCTTCTATTATCTTTAAGTCTAGATATGCTATACCGCCTCTTGCTTCAGGTCCAGTTGATACTGCGAGTAGGGGCATTGATCCTGATATTATCGATGCATCCTCTTCTACTGCTATTCCTCTAGATAAAACTACTAATGCTATAGTAATCGATACAGTAGCCAAGACTGCCAATACCAGCATTATCCTCTCTTTAGATGTAATTTTCATAATAGGTGTTTGACTTACCCATTTTTATGTGTTGTGAACTCCAAAGCTGTGCAGGAAAAGTGTAATCAACTATTATACTATGCTTTTTCTGTATGCTTGCACTTAGGATAATTGGAGCAGCCATAGAAACTTCCGTATACGCTCGTTCTAAGCAATAGTTTTCCTTTATCGCACTTAGGGCACTTCTTGTCTTCCTTGTCATTGTTTCCGTTGCCTTCCTTTTTGGTTGGACATTCAGGATTAATGCATAGTTCTCTTGCATTCTTCTTAGTGTTGCCTATTAGCGCTATGGGATAACTGCATTTATCGCATTTCTTTTCGGTCGGCTTTAGTATTCCTTTAGGAGGAACTTTTAGTGTAAGAGAGCATTCAGGATAATTGGAGCATGCTATGAACCTTCCGTACTTGCCCTTCTTTAATGTTAGCTCTCCATCCTTCCTGTTATTATTGATACATTCAAGGCAATCTCCAAATACTATTCCTTTCCTCTCCTCCATCTTTAGTGATTCTGCAAGCTCTGTTCCTATACCTTTCTCTTTCTGCCTGAATGAGTCTATAGTATCAATTAGTATCTCTTTAGCATGTTCTAATACTTTTTGCTGCTTATTCTTGTCCTCTCTGATGGTTTCCATCTCTTCTTCTATGCTCTGCGTAAGCTTCTCGTCTACTATTCTCGGAAGATATTTTTTCATGATAGAATCAGTTTTCATTCCTATCTCTGTAACTTCGATGCTTTCACCTTTGATATAGCTCCTGTCATACAATGTTTCTATAATAGTGCTTCTAGTAGCCTTTGTTCCAAGAGATCTTTTTTCCAATTCTCTTATGATCGATGCAGGGGTATATCTCTTGGGAGGCTGAGTCTTTTTTGACAGCAGGCTTATCTTCTTTACATTAACCTTTTCATTAATATCTATTAGAGGCAATTCCTCTTCTTTCCTCTGCACGTAAGGCTCATAATACTCAAACCATCCTTTAGTCTTAGTAGTGCTTCCTTTGGAAATAAAATCTTCTCCTTTAATGTCAAATGTCAGTGTTACTGTTTCCCTTACCGCATTCTTTCCGAACGTGGACAGGAACCTTTTTACTATAAGATCATATATCTTGTAAGACTGCCCTTCTAAAGGCTCGTGCTGTCCTGTAGGGTATATTGCAGGATGCGCAGGGTCAGTCTTCTTTCCGTTGTTAGGCTTAAGATTCTTCTCCTTTAACAGTTCAGACACGGTTTTAGCATAATTATTGTTTTTTGAGAGCTGTTGCATAATGCTATTGTATCCTATGCTTGCAGGAAGCTGTTGGCTGCTCGTCCTAGGATATGATATTAGTCCATTAACATAGAGTTCTTGTGCTATCTCAAGCGTCTTCGCGGGCTTAATCTTGAATAGACTGTATGCTTCTGTTTGCAATGTTGTAAGATCAAAAGGGTTTGGAGGAGCCACTTTATTCGTGGTAGATTTCTTGTCTTTTAGTATGCTAACACTCTCTCCTTTAATATTATCATGAATGTTTTTTGCTTCTTCCTTGCTTGAAAATTTTCCTTTCTTATGCTGGGCCTTGAAATCAACACTCTTGTTTAGCAGCGCTTCTATCTCATAATAGTCTTCCGGCTTGAAAGCCTGTATCTCCCTTTCCTTTTTTGCCAGTATATGGAGTGCCGGAGCCTGCACCCTGCCCGTACTCATTATCTTAAAGATGCCCCCTTTTTGTATGGCGCTTGTAAGCGCCCTGCTAAGATTGATTCCATAATACCAGTCGAGCATATGCCTCGTTTCTCCTGCGAGAGCCTGCGGCCAGTCAATGCTGGACGTTTTTTTCTCATAACTTTCTTTTAGTTCTTTTGGCGTGAGTGTTGAGAATTTCATCCTGTTGGCATCCTTCTTTTTTGCCACACTCCTAATAATGTTGTATCCTATAACCTCTCCTTCAATATCATAGTCTGTAGCCACAGTGAACTCATCACACTCTTTGGAGAGTTTTTTTAGTACGTCAAGATATTTCTTGGTATAGTCTGATCCTTTCTGTACCTCATGGCTTGGCTTCCATTCTATGCTAAATACCGGATATTCTCTTTTCTGGCTCTTCTCTTTCTCGTCAAGGCTGTATATGTGCCCTACTGTAGATGCTACTATTACTGTTTTGTTGCCTAATAAGAATTGGTAGTATGGCACTCCCTTATCAGAATGCTTTGATGCTTTTCCATTGCTAAGAGCGCTCGCTATCTTCTGTGCACTCTTAGGCTTTTCTGTTATTATGAGCTCTTTCATTATGATGCTTAAGTCTAAATGAACATTTTATAAGCTTATGTGTATATTTTTAGTAAGGCCTGAACCTGTAAGCGTCATCTCCAAACACCCTAATATAATAGTTTTCGTCTACGACCTCGCCTCGTGCTATCAGTCCATATACTTCATGGTCCATCATTCCATCAGACCATTCCCTCATAGTCCTTATAGTATGATAAAACAACTGTTGGTATGCCTTGTCATCACGAAACCTGTAATGAGCGTTAGTATAGTTGCCCATGACTTCCTGCCACATCACAGCCCTGTGCTCTACGGGATTTTTCATGCTGTAACTGTTTGGAAATCCCATGATATTTGTTGCATGACTCTGATAATTCCTCCATTGCTCTCCAAGATATTCTCCTGATGCACCGTGCTCTTTTGACAGGTTAATCCATTCATTGTCGAATGCTACCTGATTATCAACATTTGCAAACTCGCATATATGCTTAATTTCATGATGTGTGGTTGATCTTACTCTATCGTATCGTATATTGCTATCTGGGATGGCTATAGCCATAACCCCTCCCCTGAAAGCTATGCCTCCTACCATGCTATTTTCTGTACCATACTCGTTTTCTAAAGTCCTTGTTACAGGGCCTGTAAGGTATATGGCCTGGAGATTGCACTGTTCTCTTAGCATGTATGGGGGATAATTGTCTACTGCTCCAAGTATGGTTTCTAATGCGCTCTCAACGCTTTCTTCATTTGGAGTTGGAGACTCTAGCCTTTCCAATCCTATAGTTGTGTTGCTCTGTAGACTAATCATACCCGACAATAGCTTTATACCCTGGTATTCTCCTATATTATCAAAGGAAGGACTTGCAGGGGCTATAACATCCTCATAACTTATTGTTGTTTTAGGATTTATGCTTGTAAAAGGGTTGGCGTTGATTACGTTGATAGCTCCTAGAGCAGCTACTCCTGCTATTATTCCGGCTATTCCCAGCCTTCTCATATTGCCTCTTCCCATAATCCCACACTCCTATTAGTCTTTACGAGTGTGGACTATTTTGAATATTCTTAACTTATTCTTCTTATTGTCCGTGCTATTTCCGATAACACTGTATCTCATAAGATACTCGTTGCCATTATCATTATATCCCCTTGGATTATTGGAATAGACTGGCAGTATTGGAGATACGACATTAGTGGAGCATATTACACTGCCTTTTAGAGGAACTTCATCTTCCAATGAGTTGTATCTTTGGTCAAACCTATCGCAAGGGCTTATAACACCTTCATCATTAGGCACCATTAGTTCTCTAAGAATATCCTCTATCATACCAATATTATGAAAAGCCCTGTCTTTTTCCGTAATCAGCATTGTACTCCCATTATGCCCTACAGGATAATAGCTTATAGGAGGGGTTCCTATTACTATTCTCTTGGTTGTTATAGGCTCATATAATATGCCGTAAGGAACTGCAGGATCTTTTTTTCTCATGTCTACTCGTGGCAATCCTGCAATATATTCTGATGAAGTGATGTTAAGAACTTGTTGATGGCTCTTAGTAGTGGCTATCTTAGGATGCCATCCTAATCTTCTCATATAACCAATAATATCCAATAGTGATTCTGTCTTCTTATCTTGCTCATTCATCCTATAATAATAGTGTGATGGAAGATAACTGCGCTTTCCGTTTCCTATAATGCTTTCTAATCCTATTATGACTTCTTTGCTGCTCATAGAGCATCATTGCCCAACTTTCTCCTTTATGTATGATAATGCGTTTTTACCGGCTTCTCTTACGCTTTGCCGGGGGTCGTGCTCCACTACTAATTTGAGGTCATTTATTATACTTTTTGTTCTGTTCCTGCCAATATCCCATACTGGAGACATATAATTGCCCATGTATGTTAATGTTTCAAGTATTGTAGCTGCTCTTTGCTCATTAAGTGAGGTGTCATAGTATGGCTTGATATTGTTGCTTGTCATCATATGAACTCCTATAATCTTCTTTTGCATCCTCATATCATCATAAAGACTTTCGAGCTCTCCTGGATAGTACAGTCCACTATTGTATGCATGCAATATTAGCTCTTCATCATTATCTGATGCTATGCTTTCCAATGATTGTAATGTGGCTATTGCCTCAGGAATATCTGCTGCAGGATTCCTCATCTTTTTTGCCTTGATATATCTCTCATGATTATTATATATTCTGCCATCATCCATCCTGAATACTTCTCCTACTGTTCCTGCTCTCGAGCATGGGAGCTTCCAAGTAATAATATCGGTGTCATCTCCCATATTGTTATTGGTCGCTGTTATTACTACAGTAAGGCCTGTGGGGCGTGTAAGATAATCTATAGGTTCCTTTCCTGACTCTAAGTATTGTTTCATGCTTATAGCCTGGTATTGTAGCGCACTAGTATTAGTGATAATAGTAGGATCAACCAGTCCTGTCATCTTGCCCATAACATCATCATTACAAAAGCCTATCATAGTGCCAATAATGTCCTTGTTTATAGTTGCCATTAATGCTGATATTGATATTCTGTTTATAAGCATATCGATATACAACTACTTTATAGTGGTATAGAATTATTTGATATCAGCACGTATTAATGGCAATTGTAAAAAGGTTCTATGTATTGCCTATCTGATTATTACTACTATTAAGTCTTTAATAGATAAATATATTTTTATATTATATCGCACTACTTAGATTCATGAGTTATAATAACCTTGACAGTATTGTGAGTAAGCCTAGTAAGATTAGGAGTGTTGCTGGTAGGATTGCTGGTTTTTTTTCTGGTGGTGTTCTTGCATTATCTTTAGTTGGTTGTCCTATGAATGATGTTGATAATGGTGTTAGGCCTCCTCCTAATCGTTTGGTTGAGTGTCCTTTTAATCCTGCTGTAGAATATGCTCTTGAGAATAATATACTTGTTGATTATGATGTTGCTGGTTTTGGGACGTATTGTTTTTGGGATCCGGTTAATGATGCGGATAAGAAACCTAGTGAGTTCCTAGATCCTTATGTTCATAATCGTACTCGTGAAATGTTGGATTGGATGGCAATACTCAGTGATGATGAGTTTTTTACTCATGATCAGGTCCAAAGTCTGGTTACTCGTTTTGGTGAGGGTGTTATTAATCCTGAGACAGGTCAAAAAGCAGTACATGATACGGGTCTAATAAATATAGACGAGTATTATGCTGCTAGGGAGTTTTATGAGAAAGCTAAAGAAATGCACGTATGGGCTACTGCTAATCGGCATAGGGCAGAATCAATAAGACCTGAGCATTATGAGAATTTTAATGCTTGGAGTATTAGGCTTTTTGGTTGGCCATTCCCAGAACAAGAGTTTGATATGCCTACTGTTCATAGCCTATTAGAAGTTACGGGATTAGAACCTAGTGTTGGTCTTGGCATGTATGGTCCTATTAATTGGGGTTTGACTGATTATGGTACTCCTGATTATGAGATGATGAATTTTATTGGTTTGGAGTCTGAGTTGACTGGTAATGAGGCTTGGATGGTCTGCAAAGATAATGTTGAAGATAATCCTAGTTCAAGTCAGGTTTTTAATGCTGACCTTGGTTTTTTGTCAGATGTGTATGGTTTTGATGTTCGTGTTCAGAGTATGCTTTATAGTCCTGGATTAGTTGTTAGGAGGTTTGTTAGTACTCCTGGTCCTCCTGCTAGCTGGTATGATATGACTTTGAGGGTTGAGCATCCTGTTAGTGGTACTCTTATGGATTTGGGTGGGTATGTTGATGGGTATAGGTTAAGTATGGTTTATGCTCATATTAGTGGCAAGGGTGGGGATATGGATGATCCTAGCGTTCCTGATGTTGGCGATATTATTCTTCCTAGAGCTATGATTGCTTATCTTAATGGTCAGCGTAGGGATGGTATTGGAGACTTTCAAGGCTATGTCCCTGCTGAAGCTAATATTCCTGGTCCTCATAGACCAGGCTTTGAGCACGAAACACAAGTTGACACGTTATACGAAGGTCTTCCTCCTGGGCTTAAGGCGGGTTGGAATGATCCTAGGGCTAATAGGCATGATGTGCCTGTGAATTATTCTGTTGCTATTGGTAATAGGAGTGTTTTTAGTCCTTGTGTTAGAGAGTCGACATTTGAGGCTCCGTGGATACACGAGCCTAAATAGTGTTATTTCTTGTTTTACTACTTTGTAGTCTTTATTTATGAATATGTTTTTATACTCTGTTGATATCCTTTGTGCTATGAGTGTTGATAGTATTGACAGTATTGTGAGTAAGCCTAGTAAGATTAGGAGTGTTGCTGGTAGGATTGCTGGTTTTTTTGCTGGTGGTGTTCTTGCATTATCTTTAGTTGGTTGTCCTATGAATGATGTTGATAATGGTGTTAGGCCTCCTCCTAATCGTTTGGTTGAGTGTCCTTTTAATCCTGCTGTAGAATATGCTCTTGAGAATAATATACTTGTTGATTATGATGTTGCTGGTTTTGGAACGTATTGTTATTGGGATCCGGATAGGGATGGTGATAGGCCTAAGAGTAGTTTTTTGGATCCTTATGATCATAATCGTACTCGTGAAATGCTGGATTGGATGGCAATGCTTAGTGATGATGACTTTTATACTCATGATCAAGTACAAAGCCTAGTAACAAGGTTTGGAGAAGGTATTATTAATCCTGAGTTGGGTGATAGAGTAGTACATGATACGGGTCTAATAAATATAGACGAGTATTATGCTGCTAGGGATTTTTATGAGAAAGCCAAAGAAATGCATGTGTGGGCTACTGCTAATGAGCATCGTGCTGATTCTATAAAACCTGAACACTACCAAAATTTTAATGCTTGGAGTATACGATTGTTTGGTTGGCCTTATCCTGACCCTGAGTTTGATATGCCTACTGTTCATAGCCTTTTAGAAGTTACTGGTCTTGAGCCTAGTGTTGGTCTTGGTATGTATGGTCCTGTTAATTGGGGTTTGACTGATTATGGTACTCCTGATTATGAGCTTATGAATTTTATTGGTTTGGAGTCTGTTTTGACTGGTAATGATTCTTGGATGGTCTGCAAAGATAATGTTGAGGATAATCCTAGTTCTAGTCAGAATTTTAATCCTGATACTGGTTTCTTGTATGACGTGTATGGTTTTGATGTTCGTGTTCGTAGTATGCTTTATAGTCCTGGTGTGGTTGTTGTGAAGCATGTTAGTACTCCTGGTCCTCCTGTTGACTGGTATGATATGGTTGTTGTTGTGGAGTATCCTGTTAGTGGTACTCTTATGGAGTTGGGTGGTTATGTTGATGGTTATAGGTTGAGTATGGAGTATGGTCATGTTAGTGGTTATGATGGTGATATGGATGATCCTAGCGTTCCTGATGTTGGTGATATTATTTTGCCCAGGGAGTCTTTTGCTTGGCTTAATACTCAGCGTCCTATATTACTTGGTGATTTTCAAGGCTATGTCCCTGCTGAAGCTAATATTCCTGGTCCTCATAGACCAGGCTTTGAGCACGAAACACAAGTTGA
>JBLKOQ010000040.1:0-7297 GCA_047602885.1 Candidatus Woesearchaeota archaeon
TTTTTTCATCAAATTCACCTCTAAGAAATCCAATACAGAACTACTATTTAAACGTGTCGATTAATAAACAATGTCTGGTAAGGTTGAATATTATAGTGGGTTACAGCATAATATTATGGTGATAGCCGCAAAATAAGAGCTTATTAATATAATATAAGGCTATTCTATAGGATAAATTTATAAATGTAAGCAAGAATAATGGAGTATGGTGATTAGTATGATGAGAAACGCAATGTTATTAATGCTATTATTTATGGTAGTATTGACATCCTGCACAGAATATCCTGATATAGATCCAGAAAGGGGTCTTCCTGCTAATGGCGAAAACGATGTAGTCATGCCTCCTGAAAGTGGAGAGGCTGATAGGGATAGAGATACTAGAGAGCCAATACATCAAGTGGTATTTAGGGATGGCGTTTGGCATTACAGAGTAGAAGTATTGAAGCCTACACCGTGCCATACTATAGAGGTAGAGCCTATTACAGCATTATCTTATCCTGAACAGATAACAGTCCATATTAGGGTTGTTGATTCTGGAGAGCCTTGCAACCAGTTGGAGACTCTTGAAGTGGTAGAAGGACAGATAGAGGGTTCTGAGAGGGCTAGTTTTACTATAACGCTTGATGGTCGTAGGATTTATTATGAGCCTGGTCAAGGTCTTGAGCCTGAGAGTGAGTTTGATGGTTCTTGGGTATTAGTTGATGCTCGTGCTCCTGAGCCTATAATGTATGGTACTCTTAATATTCATGGGAATGGTTTTAGGGGTAGTACTTCGTGTAATAATTATGGTGGTAGTTTTGTGTTTGGTGATGATGGTTATGTGAGTGTTGAGGATTTGGTTGTTACTGAGATGTATTGTGATACTGACAGGAATGCTGATGAGGCTCGTTATATAGCTGCTTTTGCCAGTACTAATGTTATGAGAATAACTAGTGATGGTAATCTTGGTTTGTGGGGTTTTGCTGAAGATAGTAGTATAGTAATACTAACATTCGAAAGAGCAAGGCCTACTCTAGAGCCAATACATCAGGTAGTATATAGGGATGGCGTTTGGCATTACAGAGTAGAAGTATTGAAGCCTACACCGTGTCATACTATAGAGGTTGAGCCTATTACAGCATTATCTTATCCTGAGCAGATAACAGTCCATATTAGGGTTGTTGATTCTGGAGAGCCTTGCAACCAGTTGGAGACTCTTGAAGTGGTAGAAGGACAGATAGAGGGTTCTGAGAGGGCTAGTTTTACTATAACGCTTGATGGTCGTAGGATTTATTATGAGCCTGGTCAAGGTCTTGAGCCTGAGAGTGAGTTTGATGGTTCTTGGGTATTAGTTGATGCTCGTGCTCCTGAGCCTATAATGTATGGTACTCTTAATATTCATGGGAATGGTTTTAGGGGTAGTACTTCGTGTAATAATTATGGTGGTAGTTTTGTGTTTGGTGATGATGGTTATGTGAGTGTTGAGGATTTGGTTGTTACTGAGATGTATTGTGATACTGACAGGAATGCTGATGAGGCTCGTTATATAGCTGCTTTTGCCAGTACTAATGTTATGAGAATAACTAGTGATGGTAATCTTGGTTTGTGGGGTTTTGCTGAAGATAGTAGTATAGTAATACTAACATTCGAAAGAGCAAGGCCTACTCTAAGTCCTAATGGCCAGTATGAATGCCCTGATGTATATGATCCTGTATGCGGACAACCACCAATGCCGCCGTGCCCTCCAGGAACAGCTTGTCCTGATATAATGCCGCAACCAAGAACATACAGCAATATGTGCGAGCTTGAAAAAGCAGGAGCAAGGCTAATACACGAAGGAGCATGCGAGGATGATCTTGTTATTTGATAAGGATATACAAAAAAGGTTTAAAACGATTTAATTTATTGTTAATCTCCAGTTTCATTAGCAAAATCGCTTAGAGCCTTATTAGATATTATTGTCTTGAATTTTATTGTCGATTTCTTGTCTAACTGCATTTATACACCCCTATATTATATTCCTCTATTGTTAGTATGATAAAAGTTTTTTAGTAAATGTTTTGGGCGCTGATCAATAATATATTTTTGCAGCCTCACTATATAAAGTTAGATGGAATACGAAATACAGGCCATAACATAACATTGGAGAAGTGTATATTGCAAAAGAGAAATCACTCTATGATGGGTAACAAACTTTATAATAGCCTTTCTTAAAGTAGTGTCATGATTGAACAGATACAAATCTTATTAGGAGGCTCTTTCATAGATAGGATGCACTATTATCCTATACTAGTCAGCCTAATAGTATTCGCATTAGCCACCATAACAGATATGAAAAGAAGGGAAGTGCCAGACACACTCAATTACTTGTATCTGGGTACAGGACTATCATACGCTATAATACTCTCATTAATAAGCTCTAATGTTAATATTATAATAAACAGCATATTTGGATTGGGAGTGGCATACGCAATAGCATCACTGTTATACTATATGGGACAATGGGGCGGTGGTGATGCAAAACTGCTAATGGGATTTGGTGCATGGCACGGACTATTCTATACTGCTTATAATATAACCTTCTCAAACATCCTAATACTGCATTATATTGTAGTATTGTTTATAGCAGGCGGCATATATGGACTATTATACTTATTAGCATTATTATGGAAAAACCGCCGCGAATTCATGGACAAGCATAATGACAGGCAGGCCAAATCAATAATATTACTTGCATTAAGCCTCATGCTGCTTACTATAGGAATAATAATAGGTCCTCCGCTAAACATGATAGCATTAGTACTAGCATTATCATTATCATTGCTATACTTGCTAATGAGAAACTCTAAGAGGATAGAAGATACTCTATTCATAAAAGAAATAGATGTAAATAAGCTTACAGAGGGAGACTGGATATTAGAGGATATTAAGGTAGGAAAGAAAGTGATAGCAAAAAAGACGGGTGAAGGCATAAGCAAGGATGATATTGAATTGCTAAAGAAATATCATGACAAGGGCAAGATAAACAAGGTAAGGGTAAGAGAAGGGATACCGTTCGTGCCAGCATTCCTAATAGGATATATACTGTTATTATTAGTCTAAGTAACATATATTATAGTTTGAGCCAGTAAAAAATGGCTCTGTAGAAAATCTCCATAGGCGTAAGCCTATGTTATAGGCTATGAGCCTACTGAACAGTTCTGCGGTTTGTGTCTTAATGTGCTTACCGCTCAGACTGTTTCCGAACAGTCTTTTTAGTGCTGAGTATAATGATTCTATGATGTTTCTTTGCCAGTAAAGGGTATAGTCTATGCAGTCTCTCATTATTTTTCTGTGCCTTCCTCGACGACAACCTTTGCGTGCTGGTGCTACGCTAAAAGTACCGTTTTCTTCTAGCCATTGGTGTAGCCATTCTGCATCATAAGCCTTGTCTAGCAATAATACTTCTGGTTTTTTGCTGATTTTTTTGTGAAGTTGGGGTATGCTTCTGGCTTCATTTCTTGGTTTTGCATATAAGTTTCCTGCCAGAAACTTCCTTTTCTGCACATCTACTATTGTCATTACCTGTAAAGGCCTCTTTACAGGGTCTAAACGGTCTATTCTTTTAAGATAATAACTGCTAGGATTGGTACGACTATAACCTGTACCATCGTCTACAGCTAAATATACATCCTCATAGTCTAAAGTGGCTGCGAGTAGTGATTGCCATATGCTTTTAGGAAGCCTTCTTGCCGCTTTTTGCAGAGTAGTGTAATGCACTTTAATCTTATAGTACTCGTCGAGAAATCTTATCGTTCTACGATAAGATAGTCTAAAGACCTGTTTGACAATTATTCCCAAGCAGTGTATCCAGGTCTCGAACTTCTTAGGACCCATATAATGCACATACCTAGGGTGTCCTGCTTTCCGGAATAACCGATTAATTTTTCTATCCAAACGTTCATCTTTTCCCATGGTGGAGACCGCCTCCACCCCCAATAGCAGCTCTAAAGCTGCTTTGGGTTAAATACTTTTTCTACAGAGCCGTAAAAAATGAAATGTTTATAAACTGCATATGTAAAAAGATTATGTGAGAGGGCCTTATGAGAAGATATAAGATAGCATTATCGTTAACGGTTGCAGTGTGTATTACATTATTGTTAGTTGCTCCAACGCTCACGGATGCTTTTAGACTGACCATATAGTTGAATCCACCAAATAGTTATAATTTCATTTTAGGACAAAGTCCTTCTTGGCCCTCTTTTGTTGACTGCGCTTATCATGGTCCTGCTAGCTTTACGACATCTTGGGGTTCTCGAGAAGACTGCCAGAGTAGATGTGAGAATCCTACCAGTCCTCAAGGAGTTTGGAATGTAATAGGGTCTAGGGGAGTACAAAATGCTTGTAGCGGATTGTCTGTCCCTGTAAATCCTGGGAATCCTATTGCAATGGGAACAGTAAGATTCAGGTCTAACATAGATACTCCCGCAAGATACTCTGAATATTGTGATTGTGAAGATCCTACTATTGAATTTGCCAGTACTGTAGAACTGGATAGTTGGTATAGGGATTCTAGTCATTCAATAACAGTAGACTGGTGGGATAATTATAGGATACACAGCGTAGAATACCGACAAGACCAAAGCAGTGATGGTGGTAGTTCATGGAGTAATGTTCGTACGGGAACTGTGGAGGTGACAGGTCATCCTCGGTCAAGTCCTTGGGGGAGTGGTATAAGCGGCAATCAAGCTGTCCCACTATTGGTAGGCACTGGAGGATGTACAATCTCAGGCTCTAATACTTGTATGCTAGGAGTAATAGCAGTAGATTATTGGGACAGACGCAGTGAAGAGGCAGTCTACTTATTTGAGAATATTAATATTGACAGGGAAGCCCCTACTACACAGTTTGAATGGTTGAGGACTCCAGATCACACTATAGGAGGCTCATGGTATATTAACAGTAATAAGCCTGGTTATCGGCTAACATGCAATGATCCATATTCAGGATGCAGGGCAGCAGAAACATGGAACTGTCAGGGAGGAGTTGCATCTTGTATTAATTATACTGATTTGTATCCCTCAGGAAACCCTACTAGTATATCATACACGGGAGGCCGTATTCAAGACTGCACTTTGCAAAGATGCACAAGGAATGTCAGATACAGATCGTATGATAATGCACTTCCATCCCCAGGAAATGCAGAGGATATTGATGATAGTGAAAACATACTTCTAGACGCCGTTCCGCCTTCTACTACAATATCGCCTCCTACTCCCCCTCCACATACAGGACTAGTTCCTGGCATACATTGGGTTAGGGGAAATTTTGACTATACTATAAGCTGCACTGATACTACAGGAACATTGAGTGGCAGTGGATGTGCAAGCGTAGATTATTCTTGTACTCTGCTCTCTAGCTGTCCTAGTGCAGGCAATATAGGCATAAGTGGAGATACGGGAAGTTTCCAGCACACTGCAACTTGCGACAGTGACGATGGCTGCTTATTTACCATGACTAGGAGTGGGACTGACAATGTAGGAAATATTGAGACTCCGCGAACACAATTATATGGTATAGATAATGCAAACCCTTACTTCATAGGAAATTATACTTATAATCCACTATTAAGACGGCCATCTTATGACAATTGGATGAATGATTCTTTTACTGTAACAATAGAAGTGCGGGACGACCATTCAGGCATAGGAAGCTGTAGATATAGAATAATAGACGGAGGTACTATTGGCAGTTGGAATCCTCTGACTACCGGATGCCCAGCAGGAGATGCTAGACTAGCAGGACCTGGAGTTGACGATGACAGGATAAGAACAATAACATCGCCTCTTATAACAGTAGGGCCTGCAGGAGATTGCAGTGTAGAAGGAAGAGACAGGTGTGAGATTGAAATAGAAGTATTTGACATGGTAGGCAACAGCATGAGTTATTCTGAAAATGTAAGCATAGACTATACACCTCCTGAGTGCGATATTGACATGATAATAGACTATGTTAATCCTTATGATACCAGCCCTTACTCTCATTATAATCATACTGAAAGAATATTATATTATAATCCTAGCATATCAGATTATAATACTGATTCATATGTACAAATGGTATATCCTAACATGTACGAGGCAAGAGTATACTATAATGTTACTATACTTGCAAATGACACTAATGTTGATAGAGGATTGTCAGGAGACCAGGTTAGCGGAATATATACTATCACATTCCCTGATATTACTAGTGGTGGAGGATCATATACTATAGATGATAATTACTGGTATCCTGCAAATGAAGCTACTATATGGGATTCTATGCATCATTATAATTATGTTGATGGTGCTACAGCATCGGGAGGATACAATGTTATAGTAACAGACCAGGCAGGTAATAGCAATACATGCAATATAACACTGATACCTGATACCGACCCTCCCACTGATGCAGAGATAGACTATGATCATTATGTGGATGCTGCAGGACTGCTTGAATATGATCCTGAATTTAGAAATCTTATAGGTAATGACGACTTATCCCTGGTTAGGGATGCCTTCATATATGTTTATTATGCTGATGGAATAGAACTAAGCTCAAACCAGCACACTCCAGGTTGTGGTGTCTTTGAGGATTTCAACAATCTACCAGGAGATATGTCGGATAGGTATGTTGCAAGGATATCAGGCAGTGACATTACAGCAGACTGGAATCCGATAATAAATGAGTCTTATTCTTATAGGATGCAGGAAGGATATTGTCATAAGTTCTTTTTACGAGTATATGATAATGTGAATAATTACGAGGATTTCGTGCATCCTTCAGACCATATAGTAGCAGTAGATGGTACTCCTGACAATATGTGCACAGTATTTGGAAGGTTTGATAATTGTAATAATAGGGCTTCGGAATGGCTCAACCTAAATGGTACTACAAGAAATAGTGCAATACACGAGTGTCCTGGTAGTTGTGTAGGAGGAACAGTATACTTGGAAGGAACACCATATCATAACAATGCAGAAGTATTTGTAGAATCATTCCCACAATACCTTAATATTAGTAATAGTCTTGGAGAATATTCATTGTATAATATCACTGAGAATGATCGTCCTCATGCTTTTACAGCCAATCCAGCAGGAGTAGACACTGCACTATATCTTCCTAGGACGCAAACCATACTATTATCTCCTGATAGGATAGGATCTTTGAATCTTCCTCAAATATATTATCCTAGAGACTTTTCATTCGCATTTGATCCTAGAGTATGTACTGATTACTGTTATGCAGCAGCCGACCCCTTTCAGATATGCAGGTCAGAATGTGTATATACTGATGA
>JBLKOQ010000007.1:0-39303 GCA_047602885.1 Candidatus Woesearchaeota archaeon
TATAATAAAAAAAAGGTTTATGACAATGATTACTTCTTCTTGACTACCCTCCAGCACTCATGGGTTCCTGCAGGGCTCTTGGTTACAGCAAAATGCCTGCCGTTCCTCTCCTCGAACCTATAGTTGGTTGTCTTGAACTTATTCTTTGTCTTCACATCGTAGAACTCTAGTTCTTCTGGCATAATAATATCCCTCCGCTTATATTAGGAAGCATAAAAGCATACTGCATTTCATAAGCTTTTGCTTTCAGCACCCTCATAATACGTAATAATACAAGCTTATTTATAAATAGAATGGTTTTTTGGTATCATTCCAAGAACGCTCTAGGCTCCAATAATACTGCTAATCCTCCTAATTCACCCCTATAATACTGAGCATTATAAGGCTTGTGTATAAGCATAGTGCCCATCCCATAATTACCGCGAGGCCTATCAACACCAATGTAAGAATAGTATGGTATGCCATCATTATCATGGCTAAAACGCTTCAGATAATCATAATAATCTCTTCTGATAGTAGTTCCTTGGTCCATCACTATGATACTGGGCTTATCAGTCCAGCAGACCCTAATCCTCTTGTTAGAATCCATATTATTGCCATGTTCATAAGCATTCCTCAAAGCCTCTTCCAGGCCTATTCGTAGAGCATAATCATATTCGTCACCCATAATATGGGGCAATATGCTAGTTGCAATATTTTCGGCTTCAGACATACTACCAGGTTAATAATCAGATTGTTCGTAATGCCTAGGAGCCACGAGATAGTCAAACAACAGGCTGATAGGAACACGAGTTCTATGGGAAAATGTCATAATAAAAGTAATAATAACTCATTAATAATAATATATGATGGGGCTACCCGGATTTGAACCGGGGTCTTCCGGTCCCAAACCGGAAAGGATGGCCAAGCTACCCCATAGCCCCCTATAAAAGGTGATAAACCTCATCCATTCATAAAGGTTGTTGATTGTTAATGACCTGATGCATTGGTTTTTTGGCTATTAGTGGTTTAACCATCAAATGAGGCATATATATAATAAAAACTGTTTTACCCTTGTATCTCAAAAATAGAATCCAACACTCAATATCATCAGCATGAAATACACAAAGAATAATAACATAGGCAATAGAATAATACCAAGGAATGAGAAGCCTATAGACGCTAGCATTTCCTTACCACTATGGATAATATTAGTGTACAATAACGTACCTATGCCTGTAATAAATGCTAATGACAATAATATGGTAGTGATTAACGAGCCGGGAATAAACCCTGCCAACAATATAAAGACTACAAAAAAGAACAAGCCAGTAAAACCCAGTCCTACAGCCCTCCATACATGGAAATCTTTGCTATTCTTGTATAGTGCAGGCTTAAGAGTAGTCTTTCTCCTACTATCATATCTTATAAGCCACTTATTCCAGAATAAGAGCGAGCCTATAGTCAATCCAAAAAACAGTAGTATCTCATAAAGATATAACATGAACCAATTGCTACTATACCTTCCCCTAACATTAATGCTTGTATCAGCACCGACATTAGTTCTTTCCCTTACATACTGGCCTGACCTCATTATGCTATTAAAGAGTCTATCATAAGTAGTAGGATCATTAATATCTATGGGAGCTGTATCCATGACAGCTGCAGTAGAATAAGAATATATTGCTCCAAACCTCATAAGCCTTGGTGCCGAAGCAGTTCCTGCAAGGAATAATCCTTCATCAACACTCACACCCGCCCTCACTCTTTCAGACTCCACAGGAAATGATAATGTCTTGAAAGAGAAATAGTTCTGTATTATTGGAGTGGCAGCATCCCTAACAGTATATTTTACCATTATACTGGTAGATGAGCCGGGCTTTACAGGCTCTATAGGAATAGTGTGTGATAATCCTGACACTATCATGTTTTCTGTACTCAGATACCTGTAATTGCGCCGATTATCAAAATACCATGATCGTATCTCTGTACATTCCTCCCTGTACTCTTGGCATTCTGACCTATACCTATTACATCTTTCTTGCCAATCGAGGCATTCGTTTCTTGCACTGTCAAAATCTATGCAGACAATCTCAGTATCAGCACATACACTAATAGACCTTGCACATACAGTCCTGCATTGAAGATTGGTTCTGTCAGCTTGGACTATTTCAACAATCTCAATATTATCAGGAGCATTAAAGACAACATTATTTAAAGAGACATTACCGAAACCCCTATTATTAATATCAAATAAGGCGTAGACAGTGGCTGTTCTTTCCTCATTATACTGTACAAGATAATATGCGTTGCTTATTTTATAGTCAGTATAAGGTTGTGAGTATACTGCTGGAGATAAAACCAATAGCAATAAGATGCATGTTAGGATAAGATAGTGTTTTTGTCCAATCATATCAATCGCCTCCGATAATGCTCATTTTTGGTTTTTTATATATAAACCTATTCTTTTTGTAATATTAAGAGTTAAGCTTTTATATACGGCATGCAAATTATGTGAGTACATGGAAAAGATGAGAGGTGTGATATTGTTGCTGTCAGTCGCACTGATGTTCTTGGCAGCATGCGAAACCATTGATAATAGGAGGATTACAGAGATACTTGATTCTGGAGAGCTAATAGAATGCAATTTCAGGGAAACAATACCCCAAGAAAATGAATTAATAGAAACAGGAGATATGAGAATATCTTATTCTAGGGGAGCCGTATTGCTGGAGAATATGGAGACTGACAATTATATATTGATTACAAGAACAGGAACTTACGAGCCTTTGGATGAGGATAGGCATAGCCAGATATACGATACTGCAATAGGAATGGGATGCGAGTATATAGTTAATGAGCAGCTATCATATGAGGTCATATTTAGGGGATTACAGACCAGTAATGAGATAGCACGGGTTTATGGAGGGATACCTTTCATTACAGATGAGTCAAGGACATTGCAAGGATTCGAGAATAATAATAGGGACAAGATAGGGTTCGAGTGCAGTGCAATAATACCTGATGGCAGGATGGAAGACCGAGATAATAGCTGTAGCATAACAGATTTTGATGATATTCTAGTATAGGATAAGCTAGTGCATAATATAATAAATAAGAGCCCATAACATTAGGTTTATGACTATAACAATAGACGGCTCGCTTTATGAGGGTGGAGGTGGAATGCTGAGGAATGCAATCGCATTATCCCTTACTACACTAAAGCCAGTGCGAATAATAAATATTAGGAAGAACAGAAACAAGCCTGGAATAGGGCACCAGCATCTCGCATCAATAAGGCTAGCGGTAAAGATGAGCGATAGCAGTGTTCAAGGCGCGTCATTAGGAAGTACAGACTTATTGTTCATACCACAAAAAATTAGGCAGGGCACCTATGAAATAGACATTGGCACTGCAGGAAGCATACCCCTAATGGCACAATCAGTATTACTACCCTGCATATTGTCAGGTCAGAAATTCATTATTAGAGCGAAAGGAGGAACAGACGTGCCTCACAGCATGAACACAGACTATATGGACAGCATATACGGATATGCTATAAGAGAATATTGTGATATTAATGTAGAAACTATTAGAAGAGGATATTATCCTAGAGGAGGAGGAAGGGCTGATATCAGCATAAACTCCAAATATACTGCTTTTGACAAGGAAATATATGAAAGTATAATGCTAGATGGGAGTATGGACATAGAAAAAATATCATTGAGAATGAACGCTTCCAAAGATATGATAGCCAATAGAATACTCGAGAATATAGAAGAGTATATAAGGCTTGAAATAGCAGGGATGAACTATGACCATAGCATATCATCATACTATCAGGACAGTGAAGAAAAGGGTGTGAGCATTCTCCTTAGCATAGCAGGAGCCATCGGTGAGAAAAGGATAATGACAGGAGAAACCATAATCCCAGATAATAATGATGCGAATATGATATCCTATAATGCTATAGATAGTATAAGGAGTCATGTTAACACTAAAGCTGCCTGCGACAAGTATCTTACAGACCAGATGATAACATTACTAGGCATACTAGGAGGAAAAATATATACAAGTACTATTACAGAACATACGCGAGCAAACATATACATAGCAGAACAATTCTTAGGAAAGAAATACAGCATAAAAGAGAATACCATAAGTGTAGAGAAAGAATAATAGTAATAATACTATCATAATCCTAGAGCATCGCTCATCTCCCTAATCTTCCTGAGATTATGGAAGAATTCATATCCTGTATTAGTAAGCCTATAATACTGTTTGGATTTGTCTTCGACCAATTCGAGCAGGCTCTTTTCGGACAACTCTCCTATATACTCTTTCATCTGACTATGGCTCATATTGGCTTTATACAACAGCCTAGTAGGCTTTAACTGACCATTATTCTTGGCAAGAGCATCAAGAATATCATATATTATCTCATTTCTGTTTCTTCTAGAACCCATCAGCTATACACCCTCATGAGCACAAATACCAGTATAGCATACCCTACTACAGTAAGCGCTTCTCCTAAAGGATAGAATAATGGGACCTGGCTCATGATGGCCCGCAAAAAATGTCCTATGGTAATAGAACCAAAAGCAAGTATAGTAAGTAAGGTTAGCCTATTCTTAGTTATTCCATAATGCTCTATGCTCCTCAATGTCACAAAGCCATAAAACAGGCTTACCAATCCCGAGAATGCAATATAGCTATTAACACTAAGAATAGATGCCATGATAAGAATAATACCCAGAAATGACAGGACATAAGCATTCCTAACCTTTAGATATACAAGTCCTAAAGTCCCAGATCCAACTAGATAGAATGCTAAGTACCCATATAAGAATGCATAAATGGTAGGATACCCTATACAACCGCTACACAGAATGTTTTGTATATAGAAATAGTTGAACAAATCCTTTAGCAACAATGCGATGAATATTAGGGTGAAAGCTACGCTCAAAAACAAGTACCTCTTATCCTTAGATATTAAATAAGCTCTCACTGCGAGCCCTGCAATAATAAGCACTAATAAGAGCTTAATAGTAACAAAGAGCATGTCTAATATGACATATGTTGACGGACTATGGAGCATGAAAGCCATCCGATGGAGTAATAGGATTATTATAAAAGATTTGTGGATTTATATATAAATTGTACAAACAATATATTATAATCATTCTTTAAATAATAGCTCTATGATGATTTGTATCGAAGGAGTTTCCTCAGTGTCGCGTCCTGTAGTAGTAATACCAGCTTCCCTGAAATCAACAGGTATCCTTATATAAGTATGTTCATCGCGCATTTTTGCGAACATGTAACTAGAATCTGCAGTGGTTGGGTCATATCCAATTGTATCTGTAATATCAGTTACCTCTCCATCAACTATTACTACAGCATTATGAACGGATTCTAGACTAAGAGCTTCAGGATTATGGAACTTCACACCTAGGATTACAAAATTCAAATGTGTTTCTAAGTCAGGACACCATACTCCCTGATCCTCATAGTATGCGTATTCTTCTATTAGTCTTCTTTCATAATATACATTCCTAGATGTTACTATTCCTTCACCCAGATAGTCGGGAGCCGCGTTAACAAACAATTCTGAACATGCATTCATCCTTATACCTTCATAAGCAACTGTTTCTATAGGAGAGAGGTTAGCGGTTACTCTCATAATCCAAGATCCTTCATCCTTACTCATCAGTTCCGTTTGTTCAACAACCGCTCTATCCGGCTTCCCCTCAGAAATCATTCCCGGATTAAAAGTAGGATCTCCTAATAGAATGGTATAAGGAGAATATTCTAGTACATTATCATAGAGGTACAGACGCGAAGCTTTCTTAAAAGCTGTTCCTATATCCATCCCATCTGTTAGGTAATAAAAGAAGTGTGCATGAATATTGATATTGTCAGCAGAATCCTCAACAGCACCCACATAAGCTACAGCTCCCCTCCTAATCATCTCAGTACAGAATAATGGCGAAGTCCATGATTCAGGTAGCCTAGCATAATTGCAGGAGCTGCATCCTATAACAGAAAATATGGGATTGTTCATCCATACATTGTGCAGCCTAAAATTATTTACAGTAATATTAGCGGTCAAACCGTACCAAGAGGCATGGGAACTAAAAGCTAATATGACCTTATCTTTATACAATTCTGGTTCAAAAGAGTCTCCCCACTCATAATAGGTACTTCTGTCTTTAAGACCGACAGTTTGGAAGAGAGATTTAAGATATAATTCACTGCTTGGATTAGCGTAAGCGTGGTGGGAAGTTACAGCAGCAAAATAATCTGAATGATGAAGCTGTTCGTAAAACAGAGTCCTAGCCAAATAAGATGATACATCAGACACAGTAAAACCGAATATCCTGCCGACTGCTACATCTGGTTGGTAGTCTTCGCTAAAATCGCCGTATACTGAAAGGTCTATCTGGCTCCAACGGTCAGCTCGTCCGTCAAATCGATCTCTTATTTCTTTTATATAAAAATTGTATCCGTCCCTGGATGCAGGAATCATATTGGGAGAGGCAAAGATAGTAAGATATTCGGGTTTGACGTTCATTTCTGAAACCATGCTTTTAAGATCATTGTCTATTAATGCATAATCTGTTTTATTAGTTAAGAGCAATAACTGGTGTTTAGCCGACGCAAGATAAGGGCTCATCAGAGAGAGCCTGTCATAAAGCACTCTTAGTCTTCCTGAAGTCCTCTCAAGCTCAAATCCTGAAATGTCGTATGAACTAACTATTAGGTCAGAAGGATTAGTCAGTATTATCTTGTTAGTTCCTGTTCTCTCCACATAAATACTTTGTATTTCCTTAGCTGAGTATGACTCTGCGCAAAGCTCCATGTCAATTCCAACACAGAGTACATTTATTCCGTCAAAGTCCATATCGTCATTATAGCCCTCTATAATCAGAGGTGCATTGATAAGCGATGCGTATGTAGATGCTATCATCGCATGTTCATAATTATCCTTAACATATACTATATCATCAAAAGAAGCCCAATAGTCCAATAGGCTAGTATGCTCCTCAACATTATAGCCTACTAAATATTCATATATTTCATCTGAGGCCATTCCAGAATATCTTATAGTTTCAGGCTCATATTGTGATAGAAAGTGATGAATAGAGTCTAAGTCAATAACGTCACCCTCATAATACGATAGGAGAGGATAATTATGAATATTGTTATCCTTGTCAGTCCATACTGCGACAGGAATGAGAGATAATACTTCCCTCCATTCACTGCTAGAAGCCATGAAAACAGGATTATTCAGATAGTAATCGCTTTCTTTTATGTTTCCTGTGACTGGGTCAGGATCATCGCTTGGATCTTCAAAAATAGGATCGTCAAAAAAGTATTGGCATCCGGAAAGGACCAGAACAATAGCTAAAGCCATTAACAAATATTGTATGTATGTTCTGATAATCATCTGTATCGACAAGCTTAACTGCTCATAAATATATAAATGTATGGTTCATTAGGGCTCTGTAGAAAATGTCCTAAACAGTGTGCTATGCGCCACCCCGTAGGGGCCATCCCTCAACGCATTAGCGTCTAGCGTGAACTTTCGTTCCCGCTCGTGCTGACGGCTGTCGCACACTTTTCCTACATAACCATTCATTAGAATAATCTAATATTGCGATAAAGATATCAACTCATTAAAACATACCTTTATAAACAGGTCCATGGTTCTTGGGTTTATAGGGATACAGAACGTTTCGCCAAAAAACAATTGCGATACTAGTTCTGGCCATCAATAAGATGGTAATAATACAATAATAGGACCCTTAAGAGAATAAGAGATGAGAATATGAAAACAGAAACAAAAGAAAGTATGAGCTTTAACGAGCTTGGCATAGGAAAAGACCTACTAGGAATACTCGAGAGACACGCAATATACGAGCCTACAGATGTACAGTCGGCAGTAATACCCAAAATAATGGAAGGAAAAGACGTACTTGCACAGTCAGAGACAGGAAGCGGAAAAACACTAGGATTTGCACTGCCAATAATACAAGAAGCACGAAAAGGAACAGGGCTATACGCACTGGTCATAGCGCCTACAAGAGAGTTGGCACTGCAGATAGCTGACGAAACAAAAAAGTATTCGAGGTACAAAAACCTGAAAGTGGAAACGGTATACGGAGGAGTTAGCATAGAACCTCAGATAAAAAGGCTTCCGAATGCAGATATAGCCATAGGAACTCCGGGAAGGATAAGAGACCTTATAGGAAGAGAGGCAATATCATTTGACAATCTAAAATACCTAATACTAGATGAGGCTGACAGGATGCTTGACATGGGCTTTGAAGAAGAGCTAAACGCAATAGTTGATGTGCTTCCAAAGCAAAGAAAGAACCTATTGTTCTCAGCAACCATAAGCTACAAGATACAAGAGCTTTCCAAGAAATACTTAAACAATCCATACATAGTAAGACTCGAAAATAAGATAGACCCCAAAAAGTTAAGGCAGTCATACTATGAAGTTGGCGGAAGAAAGAAATTCAGCTTACTGGTGCATCTGCTCAGGAATACTGAGCATGACGGAATGATATCAATAGTATTCTGCAGGACCAAGCATTTAACACAAAAGATAGCAGATGAGCTATGGAAGAATGATATTAAGGCAAGAGCCCTAAACGGGAACATGACACAGGCCCAGAGAGAAAGAACTCTTAAAGATTTTAAGGAAGGAAGGGCCAACGTATTGGTTGCAACAGACGTAGCATCAAGGGGACTCCACATAGAGAATATAAGCCACATATTCAATTATGACGTGCCTACAGACGTAGAGACATACACTCACAGGATAGGAAGGACGGCAAGACAAGGAAAAAGCGGAGAAGCAATAACACTATTGTCAGATGCAGACTATGATACATTCCAAGAGATATACAGGGAGTTTGAAAGCGTTCTTACAAGAAAAGAACTGCCAGAATTCCAAAACGTATATATTAATATGATGCACTCTAATAGAGGAAGCAGGGGAAGAGGACAGGGCAATAGAAACAGTAGTGGTCGTAACCGCAGTAGCAAGAGACACGAGCAGCCGCCAAGACAGAATGCCAGGAGATACAATAGAAGGTGAAACAATAGCATGCTCACAACACTCCAAAAGAGGCATATAAGAAAATTCATAAACAACCTCAAAGAAAAGAGGAGGAGGCATACAGAACTAATAACAGTATATGTTCCTGTAGGATACGATATAATAAAAATAATACAGCACCTCGCGCAAGAGCAGGGTACAGCAACCAATATTAAGAGCAGTTCTACCAGGAAGAATGTTACTGACGCCCTCGAAAGGATGATACAACACCTAAGATTGTACAAAGAAACCCCTCCTAACGGACTTGCAGTATTCTCAGGCAACGTATCAGAAAGAGAAGGCATGAGCGATGTACAAGTATATGCGATAGAGCCTCCACTACCACTAAACCAAAGACTCTACAGGTGCGAAAAAGAGTTTGTAACAGAAGCTATAGAAGAGATGCTTGATGACGAGAACACTTACGGATTGGTAGTAATGGACAGGAGAGATGCCATAATTGCAACTTTGAAAGGAAAGAAGATACAAGTTCTTACAAAAACACATTCTGAAGTACCAGGAAAATTTAGAGCGGGAGGCCAATGCCTTGATCCTGAAACCCTTATCATGAAGGGTAATGGGACAATTATGCCTATAGGCTCTGTAAGTAGGGGGGATAGTATTATCGCGATGGACGAGAGGAAGCAATCCATAGTCGCAGCAGAAGTTATAGACAGGTGGGACACGCTAAAAGAATCCTTTATTATAACAACAAAGCACCCTATATTTTCTATTACAGCATCAAAGGACCACTTGTTCTTCGTTGCAACAAAGCACGGAATAGAAGAACGAGCAGCACAAGAGCTTAACAAAGATGACGTTCTGCTCATTCCAGAATCAGTCCCTGTCACAGGCACAGTGCAGTATTTACAGACCCTGCCATATGACAATTCGACTAAAATCCCGACAAAGCTCAAAACTCTTATTGCCTATAAAAGAAAAGAAAAAGGGTTGAGGCAGAAGGATATAGCACTAATCACAGGAGTAAGCCAGACTACAATATCCTCATACGAATTAGGAAAGCTCAATGCAAGACCAGGACAATTGCTCAAGATATGTAGCGTACTAGATATAGACCCTATAGCTTCATCATCATTGCCATATACGCTCACGGCAGAATATGCACAAATATTAGGATATCTTACAGGGGATGGATGCATAGAAACTGACAGGATAAGCTTTTATGAGCAAGATGAGGATGTAGCACAAGAGTATCTACGATTATCTAATAAAGTGTTTTCAATATGCCCTTCCATTAGGTTTAGGGAAAGCAAGAAATATTATCAGACTAGGATAGGGAGCAGACCCGTAGTAAGGCAAATAAGAGGAGAATTCCCTGAGATAAAATTATCAGCTACATCAACCATTCCAGAAAAAATAATGGTTTCACCCCAAGTAATAGTAGCAGGCTATTTAAGGGGAATCTTTGATGCGGATGGATGGTGCAGCGATCGTATAGGAATATGCCTCTATAATGAGAAGCTCATAAGAGAAATACAACTAGTAATGCTAAGGCTTGGAATACTATCATCATATGGAATTACAAGAATAAAGAATCCTTACAGCAACAACAATGGTTATAGACTGGAAATTAATGATAAACAGTCATTACAAAGATTCCAAGAGCGCATAGGATTCACATCAAAAAGAAAACAAAAAAAGCTCAAAGAAATAATTGATGTGAAAAGCTCAACGAACCATATGAGGCAGATAGCTGCACCAGGCACTTTTATCAGAAAAGTGCTTGAAGATAATAATATAGGCATAGCCACTTACAATAGATCACTGTTTTTCCACAATAAGAGGAGGATGAGCAAAGAAGCATTCACGAGAATGATATCTGATGTGCCAATGCCTGCAAAGAAAATACTAGATACAATAAAAGAATATCCTATGCTTCCAGTAAGAGTATCTAAAATAGTGCCTGCAGGGAAAAAAAGGCTTGTTGACATATCAACAGTAACCGAGAGTTTCTTTGCAAACGGCATAGCAGTACATAATTCAGCAGCACGCTTCGCCCGTCAAAGAGAAGGGGCGGCCAAAGACCATTACAACAAGGTAGGAGAATACATGAAAGAACAATACCTTAACATGCAAGGCCTCAAAGGAATAATAGTAGGAGGGCCAGGACCTACAAAATACGAGTTTGTAGACGGAAACCATATTACAGACCAGGTCAAAAGAAAGGTCATAGGAATAAAAGACTTGAGTTATACTGACGAGTTCGGTTTACAGGAATTAGTTGATAAGAGCCAGGACATACTAGCTGATGAGGAGATAGCGCAGGAAAAGGCAGAATTGCAAAGATTCTTCGGATTACTGGCCAAAAAGCCTGGCATGGTATCATACGGCAAAAGCGATGTAAAAAAACATTTAGTATCAGGAGCAGTAGAAGTGCTCATGGTATCAGAAACAGTGGATGACGATACTATAGAAGAATATGAAGGGATAGCAGAACAGTACGGCACTAAAATAATGATTACAAGTCCTGATACGAGAGAAGGAAAACAGCTAGAGGACATAGGCAGATATGCAGCAATACTAAGGTTTGAAGTGCAGAACTAACAGAATTAGGGTTTTATTCATTTCAGGGTAACAAAATATTTATATATTCTTTAGTAGTGCTTATACAGTATGGTTTTTGGTCTAGAAAGAATCGTTCGAGAAGACTATGGTATAAAAAAATCTGATACGAGCCGTTATAATAGTATTGTTGGTCGTATAGGAAAGATTATTGCTCCTATCATATTATCTGCTACAATAACTGGTTGTCCTATGAATGATGCTAAGAATAATATTATTGAGGAGTGTCCTTTTAATCCTGCTGTAGAATATGCTCTTGAGAATAATATACTTGTGGATTATGATGTTGCTGGTTTTGGTACGTATTGTTATTGGAATCCGGTAAGAGATGCTGATAAGCCTAAGAGTAGTTTTTTGGATCCTTATGATCATAATCGTACTCGTGAAATGCTGGATTGGATGGCAATACTTAGTGATGATGAGTTTTATACTCATGACCAAGTACAGAGTTTAGTTACTCGTTTTGGTGAAGGCATTATTAATCCTGAGACAGGTGATAGAGTAGAGTATGATACTGGTCTTGTTAATGTTGATGAGTATTATGCTGCAAGAGAATTCTATAAGAAAGCCAAAGAAATGCATGTGTGGGCTACTGCTAATCAGCATCGTGCTGATTCTATTAAGCCTGAGCATTATCTGAATTTTAATGCTTGGAGTATTAGGCTGTTTGGCTGGCCTTATCCTGAACCTGAATTCCAGATGCCTGTTTCTATTAGCAATATCGATCATAGTGGTCTTGAGCCTAGTATTGGTTTTTTATCCTATGGTCCTGTTAATTGGGGTGTTAGTGATTATGGGACTCCTGATTATGAGGAATCTAATTTTATAGAGAAGGAGGGTATTATTTTGGGTAGGGATGATTGGAGGGTATGTAAGGGGAATGTTGAACCGGGTTATGCTTCGTCACAAAATTTTATTTTAGATGATTTGTTTTTGGAATTGTATCATGGTGTTAATGTTCTTGTGCAGAGTATGTTGTATTCTCCTGGTACTGTTCTTACTAGGACTGTTAATAGTCCTGATGGTGTTGATTATTATGATATGACTATGAGTATTAAGTATCCTGTATCGTCTACTCTAATGGATGTAGGTGGGTATGTTGATGGTTATAGGCTTACAGTTGTATATGCTCATATTAGTGGTTATGATGGGGATATGTATGATTCTAATGTTCCTAGTATTGGTGATATTATTCTTCCTAGGAGTACTTTTGCATATCTGAATAGTCAAAGACCTACTATAGGTGGTGATTTTCAGGGGTATCTTCCGAGGGAATCAGGTTATATTGGTCCTTATAGGCCTAGGCGTCCGGAGCGTGTGCAAGTAGACATGTTCTATGAAGGAGCGGAACCTGGGATTAAGGCGGGTTGGAATCATCCCGCAAATAACAGGCATGATAATCCTGCTAATTATTCTGTTGTTATAGGTAATAGGAGTGTTTTTGCTCCTTGTGTAAGAGAAGAAGGAATGTTAGGAGACTGGATACACCTACCTGACTAGTAATTATTGTTTGTTTATGACTATTCTTTTTTACTACTCTGAAGTCTTTATTGGAAGGATATGTTTTTATACTCTATTATTATACTTGGTGTTATGGATGAGGATAATCTTGATAGTATTGTGAGTAGACCGTATAGTATTAAGAGTCTTGCTAATAGGCTTACAGGTTTTTTTGCTGGTGGTGTTCTTGCATTATCATTAGTGGGTTGTCCTATGAATGATGCTAAGAATAATATTATTGAGGAGTGTCCTTTTAACCCTGCTGTAGAATATGCTCTTGAGAATAATATACTTGTGGATTATGATGTTGCTGGTTTTGGGACGTATTGTTTTTGGAACCCTGTAAAAGATGCTGATAAGAAGCCTAGTAGTTTCTTGGATCCTTATGATCATAATCGTACTCGAGAAATGCTAGATTGGATGGTAGTATTGGATGCTGATGAGTTTTATACTCATGATCAAGTACAGAGTTTAGTTACTCGTTTTGGTGAAGGCATTATTAATCCTGAGACGGGTGATAGGGTAGAGCATGATACTGGTCTTGTTAATGTTGATGAGTATTATGCTGCAAGAGAATTCTATAAGAAAGCCAAAGAAATGCACGTATGGGCCACTGCTAATCAGCACAGAGCAGAATCAATAAAACCAGAACACTACAAGAATTTTAATGCTTGGAGTATTCGTTTGTTTGGCTGGCCTTATCCTGAACCTGAATTCCAGATGCCTGTTTCTATTAGCAATATCGATCATAGTGGTCTTGAGCCTAGTATTGGTTTTTTATCCTATGGTCCTGTTAATTGGGGTGTTAGTGATTATGGGACTCCTGATTATGAGGAATCTAATTTTATAGAGAAGGAGGGTATTATTTTGGGTAGGGATGATTGGAGGGTATGTAAGGGGAATGTTGAACCGGGTTATGCTTCGTCACAAAATTTTATTTTAGATGATTTGTTTTTGGAATTGTATCATGGTGTTAATGTTCTTGTGCAGAGTATGTTGTATTCTCCTGGTACTGTTCTTACTAGGACTGTTAATAGTCCTGATGGTGTTGATTATTATGATATGACTATGAGTATTAAGTATCCTGTATCGTCTACTCTAATGGATGTAGGTGGGTATGTTGATGGTTATAGGCTTACAGTTGTATATGCTCATATTAGTGGTTATGATGGGGATATGTATGATTCTAATGTTCCTAGTATTGGTGATATTATTCTTCCTAGGAGTACTTTTGCATATCTGAATAGTCAAAGACCTACTATAGGTGGTGATTTTCAGGGGTATCTTCCGAGGGAATCAGGTTATATTGGTCCTTATAGGCCTAGGCGTCCGGAGCGTGTGCAAGTAGACATGTTCTATGAAGGAGCGGATCCTAGGATTAAGGCGGGTTGGAATCATCCTGCAAATAACAGGCATGATAATCCTGCTAATTATGCTACTGTTATAGGGGTGAGAACAGTATTTTCTCCTTGTGATGGAACAAATAATGTACCTTGATGCTCATAGTCGCTAATTATACTACTATTTTTACCGATACTTATCTAACCGGCGTTAGTAATTACACCTACCTGACTAGTAATTAGTTAATCATTATTACAATCTCTAAGGCTACACGTTCTTAATGATAATATTAGTAGTTACTATCAATGTTACTATTACTAATAGTTTACAGGATAGCATACAACCTTTTTCGATAGAGTATTGGTTAGTTGTTAGCCTCTATTATATAATCATCTAAAAGCTTGCTTTGTGATAACAATGCAAGTACCCCTTTTCATCTGAATTAACAGTAATAATACTCGTTAGAAACAATAGTTTTTTATATAGATAATATTTAAGTTTCAGTATGAACAAGATTATTGGCTTATTGGTACTGTTCGTTCTCTTTAGCGGAGTAGTATATGCTGGAGTATTGACAGGCACTAGGAGTGTAGGACCTGAAGGAACGACTTTTACTTTGTATTATCGTCAAGGATGCAATGAACCTGGCAGGGGAACGCTAGGACCTAACCAGTGTCATGCTACTAAACCGCTACACTGTCCTATCGATAGTGTAGGCAGTACTTCATTCTTGCATAATTGTAGTTTTTGTGGATGTGATATGCATTACAATTGTTCTGCTCTTGGAACAGTTTGTGATGCCTGCGATGACCCTTGTGATGATGCTTGTGAATCATACGAGACTTGTACTGTTATAGGGGATTGGTGTGATAATATTCCTAATTGTGCATGTGCTATTTTTACTGAAGCGCAAGGATGCGCAGAATTTCTTCCATCATGTCCTAGCGGTCAGACATGCAAGTATACTGGAGGAGCTAGTGGGGATAGGTGCGATTCTAACAATTATGAATGTCAAGGAAGTGATCCTTGTAGATGCCGTTGCCCTCCTACAACTGTAGATCCTGATTGTAGTAATAGATACGTTTGCCGTTATACTCCTGATAGTGGTTCAGGAACATGCAGTCCGAGCCAGAACAGTGTCAGTTGTAAAATAATGGTAGCAGTGTCGTGGAGTAGTGGAAATTACTTAATTTGTGGTATAACTAGTGGTGAAAGAAATAATTGTGAGAGCGCGCCTGGTGGTTGCAGTCTTGATGATGTGACTACTTGTAGTTCTAGCCCTACAGGAGATTGCTGTACTGCTGATGAGTATCTAAGCGGGGCGTGTCCATGGCCATAAAAAAGAAGATATTATATATTCTAATAATAGTTGTACTAGTAGGTATTCTTATATGGTTATTATTCTACTCTGATATTCAATTAAGCGAATCACAATATCTTAGCATAGACGAGATATACAACTATTCTAGAGAATCCCAGGCCCCACTATTAGGAGCTTATTTATGGAGCAGTCTGCCTGCACATGACGGTGTAGAAATCATAGTAGTGGGCGATAGACTTACTAACGATATAATAGATGAGTGTGACAGTCCATTCTTTTACAGGATTATTAGCATAAATGATAATTATTGTGATATAGACATCCATTACGAGACTGATGATTACCATACATCAATGCATGATTATTGTGATAATATAATGTTAGAAACACATATTATAGCAGGATTCGAAAAGGATTATCCAGGACTAATCAATAATAATAGCCCTATACTAAACAATACTCTCATAAGCGCATACACTTTTATGGATGAAGATATCGCTCAGAAGTCTTATTATGAGCTTATTTCGTATTATGAGAATATGTTCAATAATAACATATTTCACGAACCCTTTAACATAACAGTACGTGAGGGACTAGACTATTATCATAAAGGAGTATATTATGCTTATAGTAATGATAATACATACTTTTTACACGTTGAAACAGCACTTCATAATAGAACGATATATCACCTTAAATCAGTAAGCCAAATTCCTGCGATTAGTACTGGTTTTTTTAGGATTAATAATCCTCCAGACAGAGCATACCTTTCAAACGTACCTTACTTGGGGTTAAGCTCATATATAGCTAGCTGCTTGCAAGAATCAGTATACGTTGAATAGTATATGCATTTAATAAACTATTAACTATAATAGTCCCATTCATTACAAAAGATTAAAAATCCATACTCGTTATGGAGGGTTATGAAGACTGATAACACTCACCTAGCACAACTGGCATACGCACTATTATTCAACAAGGCCAATGACAAGTACGTATTCAAGATAACTTATTCTGCAAAGTTCAAGAGCTATAATGCCAATGCAAGAAAGGTAAAGAACAACATCACGTTCAGCTTATCGGACAAGTGGAAAGAGGTCAATCCTGAGATAGTAATAGGATTGCTGCAGCATTTATTATTGAGGATAGAAAAGAAGAAGAATGCCAATACAGTCAATATAGACTTATACAATAACTTCATAAGAAACCTGCACTTAGCATCAACAGAGAAGAGCATAGACCCCGAACTGTCTGAAGTGTTCGACAGGATAAATGCCAAATACTTCAATAGCATGCTCGAAAAGCCAAGCCTCGTATGGGAAGGAGAAGCTAAAAGGACACTCGCAACATACAATTTTCATGACGATACTATCAGGATATCAAGAGTCTTCAAGGATGCCCCCCAAGAGATAATAGATTTCCTAGTATACCATGAGGCCCTCCACAAGTTCTTAAAATTCAAGGAGAAAGGACAAAGGTTCATGCATCATACAAAACAGTTTAGAAGATTGGAGTCAATGTTCGAAGGCTATAACTTAATTGACAGCAAAATATCCAACTATCTAAGACATAGACAGAAGAAAAGACAATTATGGCATTACTATAGGAGAGGAGAATACTAGGATAACTCTCTTTTAATATCATATATCATCTTTTCAAACTTATTAGGCCTCATCCTGCCTCCCATATCATCATAGTTAGGATATAATCGAGCAATAATATCATCAGGTGTTGTTACATACAATAGTAATCCTTTACTATCACTTAACTCATGCTCTTTTAGTGCATTGTCATAGCTATTAGATAAGTATGAGAGTACAGCATATTTTGCAGTATCATAATCTATTTTGGGCTTAATTACAAGTCTCTTTAGAGGCAGTCGTATTTTATCCATCATTTTTTGGTAATTGCTTCTGTTTTCATCTTCTACAAGCATGGAAATATTACTTTTTATTCTGGATTCCAAATTATCCTTAAGATTATCGATGGTAGCTCTCCTACTAGAATCTACGCTCAGATAGTCGGACAGTGAGTTATAATGTCCTGGCCTGATTACGCCCTTAATATGGTCCAATAATGTCATACCACCGGATTTATCGTATGGTATATAAGCTTTAGGCACTTGAGTACTATTGAGTGGTTTTATTAAAGGGCATCGCAGAAATGTCTTAGGATGCGATATATTTATAAACGGATTATTTTCCCTTAACGTCATGTCAATAAAATTTGCAAGCGCAACATCACTCAAGAAAGGCTCTTATATAATAATAGATGGAGAGCCTTGCAGGGTAGTATCAGTGTCTACAAGCAAGCCAGGAAAGCATGGCGCAGCCAAATCAAGAGTGGAAGGAGTAGGCATAGTGGATGAGAAGAAGAGGAGCATGCTAGTACCAGGCGGTGATGAGGTAGAAGTTCCAATCATAGAAAAGAGGAATGCGCAAGTATTATCATACACTGACAAGACAGTATCACTAATGGACTCTGAGACATTCGAGACTTTAGAACTGGAGATACCTGAAGATATGCAAGGACAGTTGTCAGAAGGAAACACGGTAGTATATTGGCAGGTAATGCACTATAAGATACTAAAACAGCTAAAACCAGAATAGATGATGCAATATGGCTAAAGTGGAAGCGGCAGAACACAGGCTGTTCAAGAACATATTCGTATGCAGGAAGTGCAAGAGAAAGATTAGAGCGCCTATAATGAAAGTGTTGAAAGGAAAGGTTTCTTGCAGGAAATGCTCAGCATCAGCATTAAGACCTAAGAAAAAGAAGTAATAATAGCTTCTAAACAATGATAATAGCATAGTATTATGCATTAATTTTATATAGTAAATAGATGGTTTGATAAAGAATGGACATAACAGGATTGTTAAGCCAGTATTCTGATGCAATACTATTCGGCATACTAGTAATATTCCTAACGGTATTCATAATAGTAGAGAGAAAGAAAGGAAAAGTCGAAGTAGAAAAAGTATTAGGCAACATAATATACATAGTAATGTACAAGACCACTTGGGGCCTAGACCAGATGGACAGGTGGGCCAAGAAACACAAAAATTTCTTCAAATACCTTAATCCAGTAATAATATGGACAGGAATACTTGGAAGCATACTCATATCAGTGCTGCTAATCCAAAGCCTAATAGACATATTTGTTAAAGAACAGGCTGTGGCAGGAGCAGCACTGGTACTGCCTTTTGAAAGCTCTTTTACTTTTTATGTGCCATTCCCATACTGGATTATAAGCATATTTCTAATAGCATCAGTACACGAGATGGCTCATGGAATAATAGCAAGATACTATAGCATTAAGCTAAAAAGCACAGGATTCGCATTCTTCGGAATACTGCTTCCTATAATACCAGCAGCATTTGTTCAGCCTGACGAGAAAGACATAGTAAAAAGGCCTGCTAAAGAACAATTGGCAGTATATGCGGCAGGTCCTTTCAGCAACATCGTATTTGGTCTAATAGCTATACTTATACTGCTATTCGTTTTTAACCCGTTCTATAACAATGTTATGGATCCTGGAGGAATAATGATAGGGGATATAGCGCCCGGTTCCGGACTCGAAAACACCACATTTAATCCTAGTAACGAGAAGTTTATAGGGATAAACGATAATGAAACACTAACAGTAGAAAAATTCCAAGAGGCACTATCAAGGGGCAATCCCGGGGATACTATAACATTACATACAAATATAAGCTCTTATGATGTTATACTGTTAGAGCATCCTAATAACGATACAAGACCATACCTTGGAGTGTTAGGCCTAGGTCAGGTTTGGGACTTTAAAGAGGATAGAATGGCATGGGCTCCTTTTGTTCCTACTATAGACTGGCTTCACGGCTTGATATTCTTCCTGTTCCTACTCAATATAGGAATAGGACTGTTTAATCTTCTTCCATTGTTCATAGTGGATGGTGGAAGAATGTTATACACGATACTAAAAGACTATTTTAAGATGGACGAAAAGAAGGCTTCAAGCATTACAGGAATGGTAGGATTGTTCTTCTTGGCAGTATTGCTAGGAGTTTTGATATTGCCCCTTACGCCCATACCAGAAATCTTAAGAGCACTATTTTCATAATGATTTTAGGTCATAATAATATTTCTTGCCATCATAATATATTCCTTTCCTCAGCTCTACAGGCCGCCAGTCATCCTCTACAAGCCTAGCGTTAAGCCATCCCGAAATATCTTGAGGGTTACCAATAGTAGCGCTAAGCCCTATAATCTGAGGATTAATCGTCATCCTAATAAGAGTGATAAGGACTTCAAGAGTAGGACCTCGAGACATATCGTTGAGCAAGTGTATCTCGTCTACTACAAGCATTCTTACATCACTAAGCCAGCCTACCTTATGCCTCATAAGAGCATCGAGCTTCTCACTAGTGCATATTATAATATCATAATCTGCAAGCCTGCTGTCAACCTCGTCAGCATCAGAAATAGTAAGGGCTATCCTAACAATACTACTATATCGTCTGATAAAACTATGATATTTTTCTGACGCAAGAGCCTTTAGAGGAACAATATAAACTGCTTTGCCTCCCCTATTAAGAATACTCCACAACATCCCCAGTTCGGCTATAAGAGTCTTACCACTAGCAGTAGGAGTGCACACTATAATATTATTGCCCAGAAACAAGCCCTCCATAACCGCCTTCTCTTGAGCAGGCCTTAGCAGTCCAACCCCATCATTAGATAGAATCTCAAACACTCTAGGGTCAATATATTCTTTAATGTCATTAATGTGCATGCTATGGAATTACCATCATGATATATATTCCTTTTTAATCGTTAAGATAATAATCAAAATTGTATCCTTTAAGAATGCCATCCTTTCTTAATGCTGTAAGAATCCTGGGACTAGCAGAATCGAATGAGAGGTCAGGATGATAACCCTGAATCCACTTATGGGACGGTAGCTGATAATCAGTATTCCTCCCAAACCCTTGAACAATAACTGCATTAATACCACTAATATCGTATTCTTTAGCAGTTGAATTGTTAAAAGACAATCCAGGAAGCAACGATTCCAGCCCTGCAATAACATCACTATGATCATTTGCTCTAATGACTGGAAGACCATAATGAGGGAAGTACTCTGCTTCATACTCTAATGCAAATACTTTACCGCGCTCAATAATAGCAGCATAATAGTCCAAAGCCATAATAGTGGGTAGTACAGAAGATTTAAAAACACTAGTGATTCTGATATTATTGGGGTGTTTGCATTGGAAGAAGCATTAAGAATAAGAAGGATAACTGCAGGGATGATACTCGACAGCAGAGGAAACCCTACCATAGAAGCTCACTTGTCTACAAAGAATTATACCGTATCAGCATCAGCTCCAAGCGGTGCCAGCACAGGACTGCATGAAGCCAAAGAGCTAAGGGACAATAACAAGGCATACAATGGATTAGGGGTAAGCAAGGCCATAAGGAATGTAGAGAAGATATCAACACTGCTCAAAGGAGTAATGGTAGTAGACCAGGAAAGAATAGACAGCATGATGATAAAACTTGACAATACAAGTGATAAGTCAAGAATAGGCGCTAATGCAATGCTTGCAGTAAGCATAGCAGCAGCAAAGGCAGCAGCACTACATGCAAGAGTCCCATTATACAAGTGGCTCCACATACTAAGCCATGACAAGAAACAATCAAGAATACCAGTGCCATACGCCAATATAATCAATGGGGGAATGCATGCAGGAAACAACTTATCAATACAAGAGTTCATGATAGCGCCAGTAAAAGCAAAGACCATGAGCGAGGCTACCATGATTATATCAGAAACATACCATGAGCTAAAAAAGATCATAATAAAAAAACACGGAGCACAAAGCACGGGAGTAGGCGATGAAGGAGGATTTGCACCACCTATAAAAACCCCTGAAGAAGCTCTAAACATGATAGAATCAGCGCTAAAAAGAACAGGATACGACAAGAAGACAATAATAGCAATAGACGCTGCAGCATCATCATTCTATGACGAGAAGACAAGAACATACAATCTGTATAACCACCTTAAAAAGAACAAGACTCCTAAAGAGATGCTCGACTATTACAAGAGTCTAGTCAAGTCATACAATATCAAGAGCATAGAAGACCCATTCTACGAGGAAGACTTCGGCTCTTATGCCCAGTTGACTAAGAGCATAGGAAGCAAAGTACAAGTGATAGGAGATGATATTACTACTACCAATCCTGGAAGGATAGAAATGGCAGCAAAAAAGAAATCGATAAACTCATTGCTGCTAAAGCCAAACCAGATAGGAACGGTAACAGAAACACTAATCGCAGTAGAAAAGGCTTATTCGCATAAATGGAAGATAATGGCAAGCCATAGGAGCGGAGAGACAGAAGAGCATTTCATAGCAGACCTCGCTGTAGGAATAGGGTGTGGTCAGATAAAACTGGGCGGTCCTACGAGGGGAGAGAGGACAGCAAAATATAACCAGCTCTTAAGAATAGAGGACGCGCATCCTAAGATGCCTTATGGTGGAACATGAAGAATGACAAGAGCATCAAGAGCGAATTCTATGTTATTATATCAATAATAGTTTCAATACTATTATTGCCTATAACACTAATATTAGTATTGTTGGGAAATAAGAGGGCTTCGGAACTGCTAAGGCCAATACACATACTAAAAGACTTCCTGCTCGAATCAAAACTGGTATTAAGCATAGCAATAATAAACATTATAGTATACTTTACAGTATTATTTTATCAGGACATATTATTAGAATATTTTATAATGTATCCGACTGACATTATAAGTAGCAGGATATATACGATAATAACAGCGGGGTTTATGCACGGCTCTATAAGCCACCTTATAGGAAACATAATAGCGTTATTGTTGATAGGAAGAATAGTGGCAAGAGAATTTGGGAATAATAAAACACTAATAATATATTTTAGCAGCATGATAATAGCAGGGATTATATCAAGCATAATATTCATGGCAAGAGGAATGGACACAGGAAGCTTGGGTGCTAGTGGAGCGATAATGGGCCTGGTAGGAATAGCAATAATATACAGACCGTTACAAATAAGCTTCCTTTTAGGAATACCACTCCCATTATTCATTATAGGATGGCTCTATATCATAAGTGATATTATAGGACTTACAGGTCAGGGAACAGGCATCAATCACATAGCGCACATAGCAGGAATGATAGGAGCAGTAGGAGTGGCAGGACTGTTAATGCCTGAGGAAAAAGATAATATCAAGAGAGGAATAATTATGAGTATTGTACTAGGCATAATTGCAGTAATCATATATCTTATTGCTCTAATATAAAATAGTTTACTAGTATTTTCATTATATATTGTTCTGCTTATTGGCATATATAGGCATCTTTTAGTATATCTCTTGGTCAGAGAAATAGTATGTAAGTTAATCTCATTCGGAAATATTACGAAAAAAAATGCATAAGACTTAAATATTATTATGTTTATATATGATAGTATAATAGGGGTGGTATATATGCAAACACAAGCATTAGAAAGAATGTTGCAAAACGTTTCTGTTGCCGAAATGGATAGTACTCGATTGTATCCGTCAATTGATTTATATGCGATCGGTACTACGCACTTCTACACTGGAGATCCTCAAAACCCAAATGGTCCTGGAATAGCGCCGATTGGAGGTCCTGGTAGTCCTAGTGGAGTTGTGGATACGCCAGACTATTTAGGAGGAGGCACTGAGAGGTTTAGAAGACCTGAATATGATTCTGTTCATGGAGATCATATGAACTATGAACAGACCATACCAGGGATAAAAAGGCCTATAATAAATATCCATATACCCATGGATAGGGATTAGTTCCTAAACTTTTTTTTAATTATTTACAGGAGGGTTCATGGTGATACAAATAAAGAGAACTAAGAACATAGGTGACATACACTATTATTACTTTGAAAACACACAAGATACTCACAATAAAATAATTAACTTTCTACAAGAATTAGATTTTGATAAAGACTCATTGCTTGAAGTAGACACACCATTTCTTGAACTTTCAGGAGAGTGTATATTTGTAGAAAATGATAATATGAAAATTCACTTCTTTATCTGCAACAGTCATACTTGGATGGTATTAGATTCAAAAATGTCTTACGACTATATCAAATCAGCAATTCAAACAACTTTTATTTACCCAAAATAGTGTGGTTTCACATGGAATTCGCATTAGAATATCTTATTAAGGATGCCGAATTATTTTTGCTTCACGAATTTAATATAGGCATTGAAAAGTCAAAGCTAAAAATATATTCTTCTGAGAGCTATAAGGATTTTTGCATATTAAATGGATTTGATCTGAATAGTTCAGGAATATATGTACCTATTACATATTCTGCATATGTTAGAGCAAACAGCCCGAACCTAGTTTCAAATATTTTTCATGAATTATACGGCCATGGATTGTTTACAGAAAAGTCCCAGATTGGGAAGAGACTAATCCAATTAATTCATGAGGGGGGAGATGAAAAATCTTATATGTTAGATCCCTTGCAGGGTAGTAGTCAGATGTTTGGCATAGCCAACTATAATATTGATAATTACGAAGGATTTGCAGTATGGTTAGAATCATTGATTTCACAAGAGACAGGTAATGAGCATATCTGGGATTTGAAAAAGAAAAGTTTAAGAGAAGATTATGCTCGGTTACTGGAAGTTTTTAAGGATGCAGAAAACAGGCTCACTCGTTTTGGGCTTATGTCCCAGATGGGATTCCCCAAGCATTATGGCTATGATAAAGTAACGGATGTTGTAAGAAAAATGTATGGTCCGGAATTTAGCAACATAAATATCATTATTTTATACGGCTCTCAGAAACCAGAAAGTGACATAGATTTATACATAGTTTCTACCAATCCTTCCAGACAATACTATAATGGATGGATTGATATTTCAGAAGTGAATTATGATGATTTTATGATCAGACTTAGGAATCTAGACATAGCTTCTACCGATCCTTTGTTTTCTGGGACATTAATCTATGGTAACAAGGGTGTTTTCAATGATTTTAGACAGATTGTTATGGATACCCAAGTATCCCCTGAAATGATAAAGTATAACGCAAATAAATCTGACCTTCAAAAAGAATACAAAGAAGGATATCGCGATAACATGAGACTAGCAAAATTATGCGATTCTTATTCCATTAGTTATGCCCGAAATGCTGAACAACTGGCTCTAGGGAATAAGCCTTTAACACTACAAAATCTAAACATAGTATATGCCGAGTAATCTCACTTTTTATCTTCCTATTATTTTATATTCAAAGCGAGGGGTGGGATTCGAACCCACGAATAGTCGGGTTGCAGCCGACCGCCTTAGACCACTTGGCCACCCCCGCAAGGGAATAATAAGAGTACAAACGCCATTTATAAATATGATTATAATGACGATTATTATCATGCTATATGGTAGCAAAGAATAAATAGGAGTGATATATTATTCTTATTATGTCTTTAAGCACATTATTTATAGGAATAATGCTGATAATAACAGCGATAATATTCATTAGAAGGCCTAATGCTTATTTATCAACAGATCCTAAGAATGACACTCAACAAATTAAAAGGCATCTTAAGAGCTTTACGCCCAAAAAGACATTAATAATGAGAATTCTATGGTCAGGAATACTTTTAGTCGGAATAGTAATAACATATCTTTCCATTCTTAGATTATGATACCCGCAATAATTACTCTATCACGTACTCGTCTATAAAACTGGAATTTTCCGACTGTTCCACTACAGCTCTAACCTTTACATACTGCTCTAAGCCAGAGCCTTTAAGCTTTCTTTTAAGCAGATAATCCACCTGGAATATTCCCGCAGGATTGCTCATCTTAATCTCGATCTCTATAGGCCTATCTCCCTGGCCTATCTTGACCGATTCTATGCTCATTGCACTAATGCTATGTACGTCTTTCTTTCCATGCGTATAAGATATTCTGGCTCTCCCCTGCTCCATGTCCAGAGCGTCAGCAAGCCTTACCACTCCCGCTTCAACAGTCAGTGGAGGATACTTGTCTTCAGAATGAGATACCATAGCACTCATAACCTCAGTCATAATAATATGGGCTTCTCGAGGTTCATACAGTTTTATTAGCATCTGTTCCAAGAACGGCTTGGCGAGCATTGGCCCTAACAAGTCGTGGACATCCCTATGGATGCTATTAGCAATATCATGAAACAATGAAGCAAGAACAACTATGACTTCAGCGTCCTCATTGGATAATTCAAAATCTTTAACAACACTAGGAAATACTCCTGAATTGACAAGATTACGCAATAATTTCAATGCTATATTAGCCACTATAGCAACATGCACAGGTCCATGATCAGTCATACCAAGACGCCTTACAGTCATGGCATTACAGGCTTCCCAAGCAGCTTGCATTCTTGCATCAGTATTAGCAATATCCTGTACTATTTATAATAAGAGGAATTATTAAACTTATTGGAATCTTTATTATTAAGCGCAATAATTGCAGTATACAAATTAGTACATTTCTATGATATGAGATTAGTATTGAAGCACTAGTAAGGGTATAAGCGGACCAGGAGGGATTCGAACCCCCGACCTACAGCTTAGAAGGCTGTCGCCATATCCAGACTAGGCTACTGGTCCTTTAACATAAGTCTTGCGCATCCGTTTAAAATCGTTTCGCACTATAGAAACCAATATAATAGGATTAGGATAACTCGCTAAGCATGGAGCTTGACAGGAGAGCAACGAACTGGCATGCATGCTTCGATGAGACCAGACGAATGCTAATAGAGGTAGGAAAGAAGAACAAGGATGATATGCTCGCAAAATATCATGCATTGCAACTCATAGAAGTGGAAGAGGCGCAATGGACAGACTATTTTCACGACGGCAAGTGGTTCGTGGATAGCGGAATAACAAAAATGATTAGATTGTTTGACTCTTACAAGCCAGACGATTATATTAGTGCGGAGCCAGTCCAGGACAGTTTAGCACTAAGACTATACAATGCGCCTGACGAGCATATACTATTCTCTTATGCTACTCTATCAGTCTCAAAAGAGCTTGCCAATGCGAGACGCCCGTATGCCAGACTAATGGAAAAAGGGTTATACGTATGCTTCTATGACGATCTTCCAATGATGCTGCCTAAAGGGCAGTGAAAGAATTAATAAAGAGAAGCATGAATAAAACGGTATGGAAAGAGCATCCATTATCAAAGCATTCTCTGAAGGAGTAAGGATTACTATCAATAATTATGGAAAACTGGTGTTTCCTACCATGGTCTTAACGCTATTCTTAGTAGCGTACATTGCGTACGACCTGGTACTGGAGACAAAATACGCGACTGATAATATTGGGATAATGATAGTCTCAGCATTGATGCTGTTATTAGCCTCATCAACACTAACAGTATGGTTATTCTCTCTGTCTTTAAACCTGATTAGAGGCAATGAAAACGTACAATTTACTCTAGTCAAGGTAGGTTGGATAATACTTTTTAGTTTTATTTATACGCTGTTTATGATTATTTTTAACATAATGTTTACTTATTTGTTGGTTATTATGATATTAAATATGGCATTATTAAGCATTTATAATTTAGCTACAGCTCTCTTTTTTATATTCCTTTTAATTGTAGCAATCATTGTGCTTTAAACCTTTATAAGCATCAGAGTATTCTTCTTCGTACCAGATATTATAGTAGACAAAGGCTTAAACACTTTTAGCAGTATAAGTATGGGATGGAAGTTATCTAAGGGCTATATTTGGAAGATTATTGGATTACAACTATCAATAGTATTCTTTAATCTTCTAGGTCTCCTTGCGTTTGGTATTGGTTTGCTTTTTGCTTTACCTGCAAGCATAGTCATAATGCTGCACTTCTACAACCAAGTCTTAGAGCTTAATAAGCATGATAATAGTAAGCTAGATAACAATAAATGAACGGGAATCTTTATAAAAAGGCAATAATCCCATAACGTATGCCCCTGTAGTGTAGTCCGGCCTATCATACCGCCCTCTCACGGCGGTGACTCGGGTTCGAATCCCGGCGGGGGCGCTATTTGGTTTATTTGCAATTTAGGTATGGAAAAGCTTAAATATCATTGTAACTATCTTGAAACATATGTCACAATTAAATTACAATATTTATTTAATGCTAGAAAAGAAAAGCAATCACATTAGGGGATTGGCTAAATCATTAGGAACTAACCAAACAACTATATCCAGAAGAATGAAAGAATTAGAGGAGCAAAATATTGTTGATTACTCTTTTGAGGGGAAAAATAAAGTATATTACATAAAAGACAACCTAGAGGCAAAACAGTATGGAAGAGTAATAGAAAACTATAGATTGCTATTGATAATACAAGAACAGCCAAGATTGCGCAGAATAATAGAAAAAATACACTCAAACAAAGATATTAAGATGGCAATACTTTTTGGATCGTACGCAAACAAAACCCAGCATAAAAACAGCGATATAGACATATACATAGAAACAAAAGATAATAGCATAAAAAAAGAACTGGAATTGATGGATACTAAACTAAGCATTAAGATAGGTGATTTCTATAAAGAAACGGCTCTTGCAAAAGAAATCCAAAAAAATAGAATCATACTCAAGGGGATTGACAGATACTATGAGATTATTTATAAAGAAAATGTATAAAGAGGGAAAGATAAAAATTACAAATCCAAGTGAAGAGATTTGTACTGCCTATCTTGAAAAATCTGACAAGTCGATAATATCTGCAAAGACACTACAAGAAATACAAAACTATGATGATGCTGTAGCACTCACTTATTACTCAATGTATTACAGTGCATTAGCATTATTATACAAAAGCGGTATCAAATCCAAGAACCATACAGCCACAATAATACTGCTGAAAGAACTATATGGTATAGAAAACAGAACCATAGAAGAAGCAAAAAAGGAAAGAGTAGACAAACAATATTACATCGATTTTAAGGTGGCAAGAGATGAAGTAAATAAGGGAATAGAAATTGCAGAAGAGTTTAACATTATAATAAGAGAATACATAGCCAAGATAAAACAAAAGCAAATAACAGAAGTGCAAGAGAAGATGAGAAAGATAATAGAATAATGAACTGGTAGATAATAGTTCAATAATCCTTTTTTATAACCCTGATAAGCCAGCCTTTTATACCGCCCTCTCACGGCGGTGACTCGGGTTCGAATCCCGGCGAGGGCGCTTTTAGGGTTACATAACTATTATCAATCCTGTATTTATCCTCATATTTATGTGCACTAGATACGCATTATTTAGTATTCCGGAAGAGGACAAGATAAGGTTTGGTATAGAAGAGTATTATAAGAACTATAACATATCGCCATATTCAGAATGCCTAATCATACAAGGAGGTAAAGCGATAAAGTCGATATGGGGATTGAAGATTAATGATATGAGCATACTCAATGCAAGAGTGGAAACTTATGAAACAAAAAAATTGTTCAGTAACATGTCTCGTTGCATAGTATTAATGAATGGTTTTTTCGAATGGAAGAACAAGATACCATACTATTTTTATAGTGATAAAATATTATATGCTTGCGGCATTGCAACTAATGAAAGGTTTGTCATACTAACATGTAAAGCCAACGAAACAGTAAGCAATATTCATGACAGAATGCCCTTACTAACCAAGGCGCCTTATGACTGGATAGAAAATAAAGAACACGACAATATAATGTTGAACTACCACATGGTAACTAGCAGAATGAACAATATACATTACAAGAATAGTGACGGCATAATAAAAGAGAATACTCTAACAGACTATTCTTAAGAGCATCGCTTATTTTATATAGAATAATGTGCTACCACTTTACTGGTGATACAATGGCAAGGCCTAGGGGAAGCAAAGGAAAAATCGCAGATACAGGAGAAAAAATGCAGGAAAAATACGACACTATAGAAGCAAAGGCAAAAGCAAGATACGAGCACCTCACAAGAAGAGTCAAGGAAATGGAAGAAAAGTTCGAGGACAAAGTAAGAGAAAAGCCATTGCAGTCAGTAGGAATAGCATTCGGCGCAGGAATAGTCGCAGGAGCCCTGTTAATGATGCTTACAAGGAGAAGATAAGACATGATGCAAGAAATCAATTCTTTTATTAAAGGAGTGTTTGAGGCAGCAGAGACTGTAAGACAGGGTATAGACGATACCCAACGAAAGATAGAATATACTATAAAAAAATTTCAGAAGAGACTGTTAATAATGATCATAGAAGCTATGATGTTCTTTATAGGCGGCATAATACTGTTAATAGGAATACTATTGTACTTGTCACGATTTGTCAGCATGGACATACTATTAATAATAACAGGATCGCTGTTATTGTACACTGCAATACTAATAAAACTTTTTCGCCGATAGTCCATCAAAAACATTCATTCTTTATTGACATTCTCAATATAGTCAACCAATAACCTGACACCAAAACCAGTGCCCCCATAACTCGTATAATACCTTTCCCTATCTTTCATATTAGCAACCCCTGCAATATCAACATGAGCCCATGGCACGTCATTCACAAACTCTTTGAGGAGCATAGCACCCGCTATAGTACCTGCCATCCTATTGGTACCGGTATTCTTAATATCAGCAACCTTGGAAGAAACATCATCTTTATAATCATCCCATAACGGAAGCTGCCATAACTTTTCTCCAGTACGATCCGAGGCAAATAATAGACTTGAAATAATGCTTTGATTATTACCAAGTATAGGAGCAGCAATATCACCTAGTGCAACTACTGCAGCGCCCGTGAGAGTTGCAAGGTCCACTATAGTATCAGGATTGTAAGTAGTCGCATGATATAATCCGTCAGATAACACTACTCTTCCTTCAGCATCAGTATTGTCTATTTCTATAGTCTTGCCACTCTTAGTCCTCACAATATCTCCGGGCTTATAGGAATTGGATGAAGGCATATTCTCAGCCAAGCATAATACGCATACTATTCTTACAGGAATATGTAGTAAGGCAGCTGCCCTTATAGCTCCAAGTACTGATGATGCTCCTGACATATCATACTTCATATCACCCATCCTCTCAGAAGGCTTAATGGATATGCCTCCAGTATCAAAAGTAATACCCTTGCCAACCAATGCAACAGTATTCGAATATTTAGGAGGCTTGTATTCTATAGTAACAAGGTAAGGCTCGTTAACAGAGCCCTGCCCTACTGATGCTATAGCAGTATAACCCTGCCTTACAAGATCATTGCCTGAAATTGAAGAGTACTCAGCATTAATCTCGTCAGAAACTTCCTTGGCAATACCAGCGAATATTTTTGGGGTAAGCTCATTGCTAGGAGTATTCTGCAAGTCTCTTACCATATTAACAGAATCGCTTACTATTAATGCTTTGGCTAATATGCTATCGGCATTAGGATTATCACTAATAATTCCAATCTTTGATAATGATTTAATATCTTCCAAACCTACAGTCTTATACTTGTTAAAAGAATATGTCTTTAATAATGATCCTATAATAATATTATATAACTCGTTATCATGAGCATCATCAGCTATGAATGCTATGCTCTTAGCACCTTCATTCCTAACCTTTTCTATAGATAAAGAGGCCATCAACCCATAATTGGCGCTACTATTATTGTCTCCCAATCCTGCAAGCAAATGCCATCTTGGCATTCCAGTAGTCTTTTCTAACAATAACTCTTTAAGCTTGCCGTTAAACTCATTCCTATCCCTCGCAACCTTCGCAGCGTTTCTAATAATATTATCATATTTTTCTTCAGAATCACTTGGCTTAATACCAGTAAACCTAACAGTAGCATCAAAACCGTTAACATCAGACTCTCTAACAATACTTACTTTCATTCCAATCACCAAAGAGGATTAATCCAACGTATCTATAAATCTTATTAATTACAATAAGGAAACATGAGCTTTAGTATGATGGTGGGCCCGAAGGGATTTGAACCCTCGACCACCGGCTGTCTCAGAGCTTTGCCCCTAAATCGGGGCATGGTCATATAAGACCGGCGCTCTACCAGACTAAGCTACGGGCCCATCCAACCCTAAGTTTAATACTACCATTTAAATAGGTTAATATTTATTTAGACTGTTTATCTTTAGGATTGTAGTCTACAAAACCTGCCTTTACAAACAAAGGGAATGCCAGAGTAGCTTCAGACACTATCTTGACATGCTTAGCATCAGCCTTGACTTTTCCCCACGATATTGACTCTTCAATATTCGCGCCGGCATTGCTTCCCTCGTATTCCATAGCCGTAGTAATGAGTATAGCATAATCAGCCCCGTCCCTAAACTGGTTAATATTGGCTATGAGATGCTTAGGAGCTCCCCCTCCAAGAGCGATAATGCCTGCCTTATCAGTATTAATAGCAATATCATGGACCAACAAAGTGTCTTTAGCACTGTCGATTATAAAACCAGGATTCTTCCTCTTATAAAAATATAGTACGTCACCTAGAGCCCCGTCATAAAGTCCAGGACAAAAATATGGGATGTCATTTTTTGAAGCCCAGTATAATATGCTCTTATCATCCTTAAGCTCAAAACCAAGATGCCACAACAATTGTGATTCTGATAGTATCTCCCCAGTATTCTTTTGTCTCTCATACATCTTATCAAAAAAACTGTATAAGAACCTTTCAAGATAGACATAACGGTCATTGGGAATAAATATATTGCCCGTTCTATTGACACCCTCATCCCTAAGCATGCTCCCTTTAGCATCATAAGATCCTATGACGAAAGGCTTTAGGCATTTAATAATATCCTCTTCTATGCCTCCTGCAGTAGTGGCAAGCAGATGCACTTTGTTGTGTTCTGCAAGCCATCTTATCTGCTCTCTAATACCCGAACTGACCATATTAGACGTATAACCCAAGAATATGCTGGCATTATCATCCTGCATCTTCCTAGCAATAAGAACAGCTCTATACAGATTGTGGGCCTGAAAACCTGTAGTATTCAATGATTCTACAAAAGACTCAATAGTAAAACTGTCATTAAAATCAAAGCCTTTAACCTGTGGCCATCCGTCCAAGGTTACTGAAGGCTTAAGAAAATACTCCTTGGCTTTCTCCACACTATCCTTTTCTTTTTTCCTTGTTTTCATCATCATCATCCTTTAATACCTTTTCGAGGCTTCTCTCTTCTATTTGTTCAAACCTGGAAAATACATACCTTACAGGCTTAGTCACAGTGCTTATAATATATCCTGTATTAAGCCTGTAATCATAAGTTTCGCTAAGTATAATACCAAAGAAATCCTTGTTTTGTACAGTTCTGACCTCCCTTACGAGCTTCAAGAACAATAATACCGTGGTTAGCCTCAAAAGACCTGATACGAAAAAAATTACCTGGTACTTAGTTCCAAAAAGAGACATTGCAATATCAGACTCCAAGAATCCTTCAGCATTCAATAACAATAATGCAACCTGCCCTGACAGTAGTATTGCTGTGCCTCTCATCAAAGCAATATAGCTGCTTACTATAGCTCTCTTCTTAGGTGTTACAGCATCAAAAATATAATTGGATGTTGCAAGGTTAAAACCACTCCAAACTATTCCAGCATAGATTTCCAGTGCAAGAAGCATCCAAAAATCTGTGATAAAAGCCCATCCCATAGCCAGAGTGGATGCCAGTATTCCAGTCCCAAAGAACACTACCCTATTTCCATAAGTGTCAGTAACCTTCCCCCAAAAAGACAATGACAATATTGATCCAATAAGGAAAAAAACTTTAAGCATTGTAAACTGGAAGTAAGAAAATTCGAGTATCCTAAGCTGATAGTAAGACAGTATCGGAGCTACTATAAATACGCTAAAGATAAAAGCCCCCATGAACCACGAATACCTGGCAAAATTGCTCCTCCTAGTCTGAGCGATAAACCTGAAGAAAGAAAACTCTTCGGTCCTGCTCATAGGCTCATATGAAGGATCATAGAATTGTCTTAGCAGCATAAAACTATAGAGCCTTGCAATAACAGCTATAGCAAATATGGCGATAAAACCATAAACTCCGTATATGCTGTCAAGCCAGTCAACTATTAGTCCTGCAGCAATAAGGCTTACAAGCGCTGTGAATGCCATTATCTTAGCCCTGGCGCTAAAATATCGTCCCCTCCTATTCTCAGGAACTATGTCTCCCATAATAGATATCCAGGCGTGTCCAGCAATAGTACCAGTAGCATAAAAGAAGGACAATGAAATAATGATCAACAAAGGATTCATAGGGAGTAATTCTTGATATATTAGCATTCCAAGAAATACAAATAGCACTATAGACATGGACTGGAAAAAAATACCATAAGCCATGACATTAAACCTACCAAACCTCCTAATCAGTTTCTGGGACAATAATTGTAACAGGCTATTAAGGAAATGTGGAACAGTAAGGATGGCGCTAAGCTGGCTCGCAACGAATCCAAGAGCGACTAAGAAGGCTTCAAAATAAGCTGTACCAAAATGCTCCATCACATTGAAAGCAGAGCCATCCCTAAGGGCAAGCCTCATAGTCCTCCTCTTCTCAGACGACTCACTATCCTTTTTTTCCTCCATTCAAGATATCACTGCAAATCATTCTTAAATAACTATCTATTAGAACAATCCTTTTTTCTCGCTCTTAACAAAATCTTCTATTAACTGTCTTTGCTTACGGCTAAGTTTTTTAGGAAACACTACCTTGAGATGCAAGTACAAATCTCCCCTTCCATTAGTTCCTTCCAATCCCTTATCCCTAATCCTCAATACACTACCCGGATTGGTTGATTCCTGAACTTTGAATTTTATCTTAGTGTCAAGAATGCTAATACTATCGTCTCCCCCCAATATTGCTTTGGTAAAAGGAATCTCTTTGTCCATATGCAAGTCTAGTCCTTCTCTTTCTATTCCTGGAGGCATCCTAATCCTTAATACTACATACAAGTCTCCAGGATACTGTCCTTCAAGTCCAGGCTCACCTTCACCCTGGACTCTTATCATCATACCATCCTCATACTCTCCTCTCATCTTAATCTTGATAATCTTCATCTTCTCATTAGTCCCAGAGCCCTTACAGTTCCTGCAGGGAACCCTTATTATCTTGCCTGTACCATTACAATGCCTACAACTTCTTTCAGTAGCCATGCTGCCAAAAAGGGTCTGCCTCATAATCCTCTCATAACCCGTACCATTACAATGAGAGCATTCTTCAATATCAGATTTGCTGTTAGCACCAAGTCCATTGCATGAATCGCATAGTACCCTCTTTCTTATTTTTAGGTCAACAGTATTAAGATTATACAGGTCTTCAAAAGACACTTCCATATCAGTCCTCAAATCCTGCGCTTTAGGAGCCCTTCTCCGTGTTCGAGTGTTAAAACCCCTGCCAAAAAAGCTTTCAAAAATATCGTTAATGTCAAATCCCGAATAGTCAAACCCTGAGAATCCTTGAGAGCCCTGGAAAGCGCTGTCTCCGAACCTGTCATACTGCGCCCTCTTCTGGTCGTCTAAGAGTACAGATGCAGCTTCATTGACCTCCTTAAACTTCTGTTCGGCATCATCATTCTTGTTAATGTCAGGATGATATTGTTTTGCAAGCTTTTTATACGCTCTTTTAATATCCTCTTTAGTAGCATCCTTATTTATTCCTAAAACATTATAATAATCTGTCATTTGATGCACCAAAGCATGATAATCCCATCCTCTCCCTTAATAATCTTTCCTTAAAAGATTACTAAAAAGTTTTACTTCTTCTCATCATTGCTCTCATCATCAACAGTATACTCTGCATCTTTTACATTCTCGTCAGCAGTATTCTCAGGCTGTTCTTTTTGTTCTGATGCTGCTTTCTGATACAATTCTGTAGACGCTTTTTGTAGAGCATTGTTAAGAGCTTCTATCTTATTCTTAATGACAGTAGCATCATTAGCCTCGCCCAAAGATTTCTTTAGTTCATCAGATGCATTCTTAGCGTCAGATATTAGGTTTTCTGATACTTTGCCTTTCATTTCTTCTAAGCTCTTCTCGGCAGCATAAACCAATGAGTCGCCCTCGTTCTTGGCATCAACCAATTCTTTTCTCTTTTTATCCTCATCAGCATGCTGCTCAGCATCCTTTTTCATCCTCTCAATATCCTCATCAGAGAGCTTTTGCGCTGCAGTAATCCTAATAGACTGTTCTTTCCCAGTACCAAGGTCTTTAGCATTAACATGGACTATTCCATTAGCGTCAATGTCAAAAGTAACCTCTATTTGAGGTATTCCTCTAGGAGCAGAAGGTATTCCTACTAGGTCAAACTGACCGAGCACTTGATTGTCCTGTGCCATAGGCCTCTCGCCCTGAAATACTCTAATGGTTACTGCAGTCTGGTTGTCAGCAGCAGTACTGAATATCTGGCTCTTCTTAGTAGGAATAGTAGTATTCCTTTCTATAAGCTTGGTCATAACCCCTCCTAAAGTCTCTATGCCAAGGCTTAGAGGAGTGACATCGAGCAATAATATGTCTTTTACCTCTCCAGACAATACTCCTGCCTGTATAGCAGCACCCATAGCAACTGCTTCCATAGGATCTATGCCACGTTCAGCCTTCCTATCAAGATGCTTTTCTACAAAATTTCTTATTACAGGCATACGAGTAGGACCTCCTACTAGTATTATCTTATCAATATTACTAATATTGTATCCTGAATCCTTAATCGCACGTTCTAGAGGAGTTTTCATCCTGCTCATTAAAGGCTCTATAATCTTTTCGAGCTGAGACCTTGTAATCTTCATATTAAGATGTTTAGGCCCTGACTGGTCTGCAGTAATATAAGGGAGGTTAATATCGGTCTCAGTAACAGTAGACAATTCTATTTTGGCTTTCTCTACAGCCTCATTTAGACGCTGCAATGCTATGTCGTCATCCTGCAGGTTTATTCCTGTCTGTTGCTTAAAATCTTCTATGACATGATTTCTTAAAAGATCGTCCATATCCTTTCCTCCAAGCTTAGTGTCTCCTGAAGTGGACTTAACCTCAAAGACGCCGTCGCCAAACTCCATGATAGTAACGTCCAGTGTTCCTCCTCCAAGGTCAAAGACGAGTATCTTATGCTCTTTTTGCTCCTTATCCAGTCCAAAGGCTAGACTTGCTGCTGTAGGCTCATTGATTATTCTTACAACATCCAGTCCTGCAATAGTACCTGCATCCTTAGTTGCCTGCCTCTGGTTATCATCAAAATAAGCTGGCACTGTAATTACAGCCTTCTCCACCTTTTCTCCCAGGAACTCTTCAGAATCCCTCTTAATCTTCTGGAGAATATACGCTGATATCTGCTGGGGAGTATAGTCTTTAGACTGAACAGTATACTTATGATTTGTGCCCATATGCCTCTTAGCTCCAGTAATAGTCATCTGAGGATTAGATACTGCTTGTCTCTTTGCAGGCTCTCCTACAAGTATTTGGTTATCCTTAGTAAAGGCAACCACACTAGGAAATGCCTTTCCATACTGTGAAGCGCCTTCAGCCGAAGGTATAATAGTAGGCTTTCCAGCTATCATAACACTGGCTGCACTGTTGCTAGTTCCCAAATCTATTCCTATAATTTTGCTCATATTATATCACCATACTAGCTAGTCTTTCATATTCTTCTATAGACAAAGGTTTTCTATCCTGCCCTATAGCATGAGCAGGTATTATCATAATAGACTCTATGACTTTACCAATACGCCTTAACATATCATCATCTCTTGGCAATACCATAAATGCGCTGTATAAATCCTGGTCAGTAATCCAATGCTTACTTGTTTTTGAAGGCTCTAATATGAACTTTGAGAGTTCATCATTATCCGATAATATTCTTAACAGTGACTCTATGGTTATCCTCGAGTCCTTCTGTATTGTTATATTCGTATTCATTTTACTTACCTACTATTACTTTCGCATGCCTCAATATCATATTTTCGTACATGTATCCTTTCTGCAATACTTCTACTATGATATTGCTATTTTCCTCTCCTTCATCCCTTGTCAATAGGACATCATGAACCTCTGGATTGAGCTGGACACCTATAGACGGAATTTCCCTAATATTCCTCTTAATGAAAAGCTTTCTCATCTCCTCATACAATAATAATAGTCCTTTAAACGCATTAGACTCCTTATCAGTCTCCTGCAGTATTCCTGCCTCTATAGCATCCATAATGCATAATAGGTCCTTAGCAAACTCCATTTCAGCCTTCTTGGCATTATTTCCTGTGCTCTTTTCTGTCCTTTTAATGTAATTTTCAAAATCTGCCTGTATCCTCTTAAGCAAGTCTTCCTTCTCATTAAGTTCCGCTTGGAGTGATTCGATTACTTCATTGGAGTTATCGTATTGCGCTTCTTCAGGCACATCCTCTTGAGATTCATTTTCTTTTTTGATCATCATAAAACACCTTATTGCGTTGACGTTACGTCAACAGAAAGTATGTTTTGTCTTGTTATTTATAAACTTTGTGATAATATTTATATTAGTGTACCATACCATAATAGTGATGGGTAGAAAAAAGATAATAATATACTGGCATAAAAGCCAGGGCGATGATATAAACAGTCAGCTGAAATGGATATGCAGGACGCTAGGATTATTCCCTATAAGAGACTATAATAGCAGTATGTATAGAGTATTTATAGAATTGATAAAGGATGCGCAGTCAGAAAGGCATAGCAGCAGTGATGAGATAGCAATGCGAGTAGGACTGACAAGAGGAACAGTAGTCCACCACCTAAATAATCTTATGAATTCAGGCATTGTAATAAGACAAGACAATCATTACATACTAAAAGATCGTAATGTTAAAGAAATGATAGAAGGAATAAGAACAGAGATAAACGAGCTGTTTGACGAGATGGATAGAGCAGCAGAAAATATCGATAAATATTTGGAATAAAAATTTTAGTAAGTCTCAAGGTCAGAATTATCAAGCTCTTTCTGGACTTCTGCAGACTTTGATTTCTTCTTATCTCGCGCAATCCGTGCAATTTCGGGAGTTACAATAATGTAATCCTCACCAAGTCCTGCAATATCACCATTAATAGCCTCAGTAGTCTTCTTGAGCTTATTGATGGCTCTTTGCAAGTCCACAGTATCAGTTTCTCTCAAAGGCCTAATATTAAGGACTGCAATAGTATAGCCTTCCCTTAATGCATCTAGTACATTCTTTATATCAGAAAAATCTTCTATAGAATAATTCTGTACTGTTATTCGCTTACTGCCTTCAGAAGCGCTAGTGTCGAGTTCAACATACTCTTTTTGTGCCTCTTCAGACTGCCGAACTTCCTTATCTCCCATCATCTCATTCAATTTTGACCTTAATTTCGTAAACGGATTTCCCATTCTAGTCGTCCCCTCCCTTATTACTACTATTCAGAGTAACCTATAGTATTTAATCGTTTATTTATAAACATTGCGATTAAT
>JBLKOQ010000008.1:0-37403 GCA_047602885.1 Candidatus Woesearchaeota archaeon
CCTCTTACTGTAGAATACTCTTGCAGTGCTAGCGGTGGAAATGCTCCGGTAAGCTATGCTATTAGTTTTGGTGATGGTACTACGAGTACTAATAAGCAAGGTAGTAAGACTTATGCTCAGGCTGGCACTTATGATATTAAGTGTACTGCTGTTGACGCGCTGCATAATCAGATTAGTACTAAGGCTAGCGTGACTGTCAATCCAAAGGTTTCTGAACTCAAGTCAGTATTTACTGTTGATCCTAAGGAGGGTTTTGCTCCTCTAAAGGTTGATTATCATTGTAGCGCTAGTGGAGGACTAGCTCCTTACTCTTATTCGATAAATTTTGGTGATAGTACAGGGTCCAATAGTCCTGTAGGCAGTCATGTTTATGATGTTCCTGGAAAGTATAAGGTTTCTTGTCTTGTAATGGACTATAGCGGTCAGTCTGTAATGAAACATCATTATGTTAATGTTAAGGATAAGCCTCCTATGACTGATATGTCTTTTAGTATTGTTCCTGATGAGGGCTATGCTCCTTTGAAGACTGACTATCATTGCAGTGTTAAGGGTGGTGTAGGTCCTATTAGTTATCATGTTAGTTTTGGTGATGGTACTAGTGTGAATAATAATATGGGTTCTAAGACTTATAGTAATCCTGGTAGTTATGTTGCTACTTGCACTGCTAAGGATGCTGTAGGACAGACTATTAGCAGTCAGAAGAAGGTTAATGTATTGGAGTCAAAAGACTTTACTGGCATTGACTTTAATGTTCATCCTAAAGAGGGTTTTGCTCCTCTTACTGTAGAATACTCTTGCAGTGCTAGCGGTGGAAATGCTCCGGTAAGCTATGCTATTAGTTTTGGTGATGGAACAAGCAGTAACAGTAAGGAAGGCACTAAAACTTATACTCAGCCTGGTAGTTATGAAGTTAAGTGCACTGCTGTAGATGTATTGGACAATGAGATAAGCAAGAGTGTCTTTGTCACTGTCAAGCCCAAGGTTCCTGAGCTGACAGTCTCGTTGGATGCTAATCCTTTACAGGGCTTTGCTCCTCTAGAAGTAGATTATTATTGTAGTGCTAGCGGTGGTAAAGCTCCATATTCTTATGAGTTAAGCTTTAGTGATGGTACTACAAGCGATGATAATGTCGGTTCTAAGGTTTATGATGAACCTGGTAATTATCTATTGTCTTGTAAGGTTACTGATAGCATGAATAATGTCAGAGTAGCATCAAAAAACATATTAGTAAATGATAAACCGATAATGTCAGATATCGTGTTTGACGTTGACCCCACAGAGGGTGTGGCTCCACTAACCATAGAGTATAATTGTAGTGTTCAAGGAGGTGTTGGTCCTATCAGTTATCATATAAACTTCTGTGATGGTACTAGTGTGAATAATAATGTGGGTTCTAAGACTTATAGTAATCCTGGAGTTTATGTTGCTGTATGCACTGCTAAGGATGCCATAGGAAAAATACTTATAGCTACACAAGAGATTATTGTTAAAGAAAAAATACCTGTAACAGAAGTAGTCTTTGATATTAGCCCGAAGGTAGGAGATGCTCCTCTAGAAGTACAGTATTCGTGTAATGCTGTTGGAGGGACAGGTCATATAACATATGATATTGTTTTCGGTGATGGTACAATTACTAATTCCAATGCAGGAAGCCACGTCTATAATAATCCAGGAGTATACAATGCGGTATGCACTGCAACAGACTCTATAGGACAGGAAATGTCATCATCCATAATAGTAACTGTAAAAGAGCCTTATGACGACATAGACTTTGAGAGCATAACATTCAATGTCCAACCACAATCGGGATTTGCTCCTCTGGAAGTATCATACAGCTGTAGCGTAGTAGGAGGCAATGATCCTGTAACAATAACCATGGATTTTGGTGTTGGATCCGGTAGCACGACTCTAGGAAGGCAAACCCAGGGAGTATTCCTCTACAACACTCCAGGAACATATAATATGAGATGTACTGCTGTTGACAATGATGGTGATGCCATATCAAGCGTCAGAACAATAAACGTGTTTGAAGTGGATGATAGGGAATGGTCTATTATGGCAAATCCATTGTCAGGAAACGCTCCTCTTACAGTAAGGTTTGATGCCGATACAACAGAGTTTGGCAATGCCATAGTCACGTGGGACTTCAAGACGGGCCATAAGGCAACGGGCAACAGTGTCATCCACGTATTTCCAAGACCAGGCACGTATGACGTTACTGCGTCATTCCTGGACGAGAACAGCATTTATAGGAAGAAATCAGTAACTATAACAGTCTTGCGGGCAGATGAGAAGGAAGAATTGGTCGATGGAGGATTGCTTATAAGAGGGTTCATAGCTGAGGTTAGCGGGGGCAGACTTTACGTTACAGCAACCATAATAAGCGAGTCAACAACTACCATGAACAATATCAGAGTGCAGCTTATGCTACCTGAAAATGATATATACGAGGCAAAGATGATAAGGACACTACGCGCTGGAGAACGCACTTCAGTGTCTTTTATTGTGCCCATAGACAACATGAGGATAGACACTTTCGCAGTCTTAACTGCATCAAGCAATAATGCCTATACGAGGCAGATGAGACCCTTGATGGGATGATGCTGTCCGAGGATAGTAACTATATGTGACTACTTAAAAAGGAAGAAAGATAGAAAAGTTTATATAGGAGACCATCAATTTCATATAAAAAGATTGACAGAATAACAGTCGCGAAAGGCATAGATTGGAGGGATAAGAAATGAACGTAAAATACCTAACCATAACGGCGCTCATGCTAGTCATGATGGCTGTAATGACAGTTTCCGCAACAGCTCTACCTGTAGTAGAACAGGTAAGGATTAACGGGGACGTGTACGAGGACGGAGACCAGCTCCTCCTTACGAGAGGGGATAAGTTGGACCTTAGAGTAAGGATATCTTCCATGGAAGATGAGAAGGACGTAGAAGTTCTTGCAGAAATCCTAGGGTATGAGTATAATGACAGAGAAGCAGTATTATATGACAGAGTACCATTATTTGACTTGGAGGCAGGCGATGTCACATTCAAGACACTAAGATTGCAGCTACCTGTAAGGATGGACAGGGATCACTATGACCTAAGAGTCAGGGTAGGTTCCAGGACTGGCCCTGCAGAGGAATACCTATTCAGAATAAGACTTACCGGAGAGAGGAACAAGCTTGTAATCAGCGATATGACCTTTAACCCTTCAGAATTTGTCAGTTCAGGGAGAGCTCTACTAACTCAGGTCAGGATACAGAATGTTGGTGACAGGGTACAAGATGATGTCCTAGTGAGAGTCAGCATGGAAGGAGCCCAGGCATCAGCAACAGTCTATGTCGATGAGATAAGGCCTGACAGGACAAAGAGCAGTGAAGATCTCTTCTTGAGGATTCCAGACTGCCTACCTACAGGAACATATAATGTAGTAGCAGAAATAACATATGACTATGGTTACGAGACTGATAGGCTTGTTAAGCAAATCAAGGTTGTTACAGATGAAGAGCTTTGCAGGCAGGTAGGAAAGCCCGAAGAGAGGGTTACTATGGTACTAAGCGCTCCTGAAGGAGTAAACCAGGGAGAAAGAGTATTGGTTCCTATAGTAATCACCAATGAAGGAAGTGCAGCTAAGACAGTAATAGTAGATGTTAAGGGAGTATCAGACTGGGCAACCGCAAGAGTAAGCCCTAGCAGCGTACTGGTTGTTCCTGGAAGAGGAACCACTACAGCTTATGTAAGTTTGGATGTAAAGGCTGCTGCTGAGCCAGGAGCACAAGTAGCATCAGTAACACTAGCAGACTCTGCCGGCAAGACCCTAGCACAAGCTTCAGTACCTGTAGAAGTAAGAGAATCTGATGATAGCAGGATCGCTGTAGGAGACTTCAGGAGAGTTTTGGAAATCAGCCTGTTAGTATTAGTAGTAGTCCTCATAATACTAGGAATAGTACTTGCTGTAAGCAGAATGAGGAGTGACAGGGATGATGAGGAAGGAGGATCCCAGGCATACTACTAAATCTATTTACAAAAAACTTTTTTTACAATATTTTTTACAAAAAGTGATTATGATGAAAAACTCCAGAGTCGCGATTATTCTGATGATAGGATTATTGTCTGTAATGCTATTGCCTGGTTCTATGGCTATATGCGCTCAAGAACTGACTTTTGAATATACCAATAACGAGCAGATTAACCACAGGATGTCATTTTGGATACTCGAACAGTCTGATGACAATATCAATATCACTTTTTTAATGGAGCCAATGGAAGTAAGGCCTGGCGAGACCAAGAATTTTACCATAAAAGCATCATCGCCAGAATCATTGGTGGATGAGTGGGTATCTTTTCAGGTCAGAAAGAATGCTATTACTGTAGAGCAAATCAACCTCTCATTATACGCTTGTGATAACAATAATGATATTGTGTATTATAATGGGGTTAACGGCGAGAGGATACTAGTAGTGTTAGGGATAATATTCATCGTTGTCGTAGGAGGATTCTTGGTCTTGGCGTTTGATAAGCAACCAAGAAAAAAGAAGGTCAGAGAAACATCACAAGAAAAGAATAGCGGCATAGTCAGGAAGAAAATAGATGTTGACAGCCTTGTAGAAGGTTATGACATCAAGCCTAAAGAGGACACTCGGCTTAGCAGCATACTGATAATACTGATGATAATATTCATAGTGCTCGTATTCGCGCTTATACTCTTAATACTCTTGACGCAGAATCCCACTCCCATGAATACTCTGCCAGTTGCAGGCATCTAGTAACATCTCTTTTTTCTGTAGTATTGTATTCCATCAGCAGTTAGTAGTATGATGGGGGTACTGGGATTCGAACCCAGATCGACCGGTTACGCCATTACTGGTCATCGACTATTGTCTCATCGCTCCATTATTCTGGAGCCGGTTATAATGGCCAGGTTATACGATACCCCCATATTATATGGGAAGAGAAGCTGAACGTTTTATATGCGTTTTTATTTCTTGGTTCTTTTAGGAGTGCTTTTTCTTTTCGTACTAGGAGTATTGCTCTTTTTTGGTACTGTTTTTCTCTTAGTGCTCTTCGTGGACGCATTTTTATTAGTAGTTGTCTTAACAGGCCTTTTGTTATTCTTAGCTGCTACACGTCTCTTCTTGTCAACTTTTCTCAAAGGCTTTGCAGGAGGGCTATTGCCTACATACAATATTTCTCCTAGGCCAATCTCGTGCTTGTTGATAGTTCCTTTAGCCAGTTCCAGGACGTGACTGCTTTTGGCTCTGCTATAATAGCATGTGAAAGGACAAAAACTCTTCTTTAAGTCCACTATCTTATATTCATGGTCCATAAATATGATATCGATAGGATAAAACACGAATACCATATGAAATTTTAGCTTTTTATCCTTCTGAAAATTGAACAGTATGTCTTTTTGCCTAGAAAACATTAGTCCTTTGCACTTCTCCCAATTAGTATTGGCTACTTCAGCCCTTGAAACGAGGGATTGTCCCTTATACACATTAATATGTCCGGCCACAATAACATATTTGGCATCAATCATTTATAATACTTTTTCTTTAATGGTCTTCATCACAGGGCTTATAATGACTTTAGAGCCTTTATGGCTTTTTGATATATGTCCTGCATTAACCAGTTCTCCTATGTACCTATAGAATGTAGCTTTAGAAGTGTATCTCATCTGTTCTACAATATAGAATCTTGCATCAGCAAGGTCTGTATGAGGATTCTCCTCAAAATATCTTATAATCTTTTCTTTGAGTACTTGTGGCCTTGACTTTCTCAGTTTCCTCTCAAACTCTCTTGTAAGACTGTCTATAGCGCTTTTTTTTGGTAGCATATGCTGTTCCATTATCATGCTAACAGCCATGAAAGCCTTCTCAAGACGCTGATTGCTCTCTTTGAGCGTCCTAATCTCCTCGTGGAGGTCTGCTATGGAATACTGGATTGTTTCCATCCTTCCAGGTCTCTCATGATTCGTTTATAATAATTCCGATGCTATAAAATATACTAAGACAGTATTAATACAATAATGAGACAACCCTTTTATTGCGTGTGGAACTTATCATCACATATGTATTTTTGGATATTAAGCCATAGTATTTATAAATAATATATAAATAATGAGTATTTAGGCTTCTGGACTTATATTGTCTTATGGAACAGTCTCAATACTATTATGAGACAGTCTTAAGACCATATTGATAATAAGTCAATATGAAATTAGATGAAATCTTTTAGAATCAGTTAATGGTTTATGATGCATTCTCATAGTCTTCTAGCATAATATGGCCCAGGCTATTCTCATGCGCCTTATAGAACCTGCCCCTAGTCATCTCCACTATCCTGGTTGCAAATTCTTCAGATTTCTTGTCAGGATTAATGGCAATAAAAGATACTGTAATATTGTTCTCCTTAGCCATGCTTGCAGCCTCTATAGTATGCTTATAAGGATTCGCTCCTTGTGTAGGATTAGCATCAGTTACAAGCATGATATGTTTTGAAGCAGAATCTGCTGAAAAGAGCTTGATGGACTCCATGATAGCAACTCCAAGGCTTGTCTTGCCATGAGGACTATTGCTTATTAGGCTGCGTAGCATTACTTCTCTTTGAGTCTTGACATTATGCCCTGCTATCCTCCCAGTATTAAACAATAATAGTCCAGTATCATCCTGTCTTGACATTGAATGTGCAAGGAGAGCCGCGAAAGCTCTTCTTGCCTTTCCTATCTTTTCTCCTTTCATGCTACCTGACATGTCAACAGCCAGTACTATCTCTCTAGAAGGCCTTGAAATATTCTGGTAGGCCCTAATATCCTCCTTATTGATGCCACTATGGCTCCTTTTAATGCTCATCCTGATAGTGTTGCGCAATGCAATATCATGGTATTTCTCATTATTATATGGTTTTACGGATTCTCTCTCGCCCCTATCACTCCTCTCTAGTCCTCTCGAATCGTTAAAACTCGTCTTGTACATTCTTTCTATCTCTTCTGTGAGCATAACCTGTGTTGCCAATACAAATGCCTTGTCAGTAAGGCTTCCTTCCTCTATCAGTCCTTTATTTCCCAGTTCTTTCTCCTTTGCTTTCAGCCTTTTTTCCAGCTCCTTATGAAACTCAGGTATCCTAATATTCCTCTTAACATATTCTGAATCATACCCTGTAGCAAGGCTTATTAACTTCTTTCCATACAGTTTTTCTGCATGACTGTACCTCTGAGTTAGGTTTTGCATCATAATATCAGGCTGAAAAGTTCCTATGCCATGAGAGGTCATTTCTTCTAATAGCATAGCATCATTCCTCTCCATGTCACTCTCGTCAGGCTTGTTAGCTATTCCCCTGCCACTGCCAGTATTGGATTCTACGTCTTCATCCTTGTCTGCTTCAACGAAGACTATCACTCTTTTCAGAAATCTCCCTTTCGAAACTATCATACTGTTCTGCTATGAATTCTGCTTTGCTCTTCTCAAAACCAGCGCTCGGCTTTAATACTATCCTATGTGACAATACTGATGGCGCTACTGCCCTTACATCATCAAATGTAGCATCATTCCTACCTGATAGTGCAGCGTGCGCAGACGCTCGCTCATACAATCCTATAGTTCCACGTACTGAAGGGCCGAAAAGTACGTAAGGATTATTCCTGAGGGATTGTGAGAATGAGACTATTGATTTAGCAATATAGTCTGATACTTGGGATCCTATAGCAGTGGCATGCATCCTTATAATATTATATTCTTCATCATTGGTACTGGGATAGTCCATTGGTATGATGTCGAATCTGTCTAGGAAAACCTCTGATAGTTTTTCTGTACTGCTGTCTTTGGGGTTCATAGTCCCTATTAGTATGAACCTTGCAGGAAAGTCTATCTTATAGCTTCCTATAGTTACAATATTCTCTTCCAATACTTGTAATAGTGCGTTTTGGAGCCTCTCAGGAGCCCTATTTATCTCGTCAAAAAAAAGTATGCCCTGATTGGCAGTGAATATTTTACCGGGCTTAAATGCTTCTATGCTAGTAGGGCCTAGTCTTAAAGCGGTCATAGGATCAATGTCTCCGAGCAGGTCTTCGCTTGCAAGGTCAGGACTGCCTTGTACTCTTATGAACCTCTCTTCAGGAGACAATTCTCTTACTGGCATGCTCTTGCCTTCTCTTACGGCATTAATGCATACTGGGCATAATGGCTCTTTAGGATCACAATGATAACCGCAGTCATTCACTGTAATACTGCCAAGGAGCATTGCTATGCTTTTTGCTATGCTCGTCTTTCCAATGCCAGGGGGCCCTGATATTATTATGTTCCTATTAGTCATTATAGCGGATGCTATATGCTTTTTTGCTTCTTCCTGTCCTATTATTCCAAAAAAAGCATTATTGTAGTCCATTAGTTTCTCTGCGGGTATGCTGTTATTTTTTTCCATAGAATCATAGGAATGTTATTACTGTTCAAAAATATAGTTGTTATTATCGTTTATGATTCTCATTGCCTATCCTTCTTAGCATCTTATGCTCTTCTATAATCTCTTTTACATCAACCCGAGTCTTTTCGGGCTTCTTTTGCCACTTTTTTTTGTGCGCTTCTACACCATGCTTCTTATGGCTGAATACTATTATGGGACCATGTTCATCATATTCTTTGTTTACAGTATAATGTTTTCCTGATATTATTATAGTATCATAGTCCTGATTAATAATATCATCGATTATTCTTTTTAACTTTTCATTGCTCTTCTTTAGACTATCAATCTCTTTTATTAGGCTGTTTTCTTTTCTAAGAATTGCCCTTGGCTTTTTTTCTATGCTCTTAATCCTATATCTAAGCAATGATATCTTCTTTTCGTAAGAGATTATCTTGTCTTCTCTATCAGAAATTTCCCCTAACAGTTTTCCTATAATGATATTATCTTCTTCAAGCTTGCTTTTATTAACATTCTTCCTAGTCCCAGATGGTTTATGTTCCTTTGCACTATTATTATCATGCGTCTTATCATTAGTTGTTTTTGTTTGGAGTTCTTCGTTCCTAATCTCCATTATTATCCTGTGCAACGGCTTATCATCATTAAAAGCCCTCTTGTAATACTCTTCAATCCTATGGACAGGTATCATATCTCTCCTGTCATACAGTTTTTTTAAGAGCTTTAGTGACTTGTTATAAGCGTATATTGCAGAGCAGATGCTATCATACTCGTGACTGTTATTGTATTCTATACTATCCCCTATCCTCTCCTGGTGTTTATTGTACAATGCCTTTTTTTCTTCAGTGCTCATATCAAATGACGGAGAGTATACTCTTATGCCAAGAGATGATGACATGCTCTTAATCATAGCAGGAACCTTAGACTTGTCTGTTCCTATGCTTATCGGCAGGCCTTTGCTTCTAATGATGCTAATGGCATCTGATAAGCCCAAATCTTTTGATGAGCCGACATATATTATCTTTCCGTCCACTCCCAATATTGTAATGCCCGTAGTAGTTCCGGGATCAACACCTAGTATGACTGGTTTCCTGCCCATAATATTATGGTGTTACGGAAAGTATATAAAACAGTTAGGATAAAGCTTTTGTTATGGCTGCAAGGATGAGCGGAATGCACATAGTCACATTGATAATAATCGCTGTGCTTACAAGCGCATTCCTATTTACTACTGCTTTTGCATTCTTCCCTGACCCTTCATACAATGACTATTGTGATGATCGCTCTTTTCCTCCTAGAATGATAGAAGAGTGTCCCGATACTGATTTTAATGAGGAGCAAAGAGAATGTTTTAGCAGGGGAGGCTTTTTGGTCTTTGAATATAATGATAATGGCTGTCCAATTACTGCTGTGTGTGATACGTGCAATGTAGAATATCGAGCTGCAGTAGAGAATGCACAGGCTTACAGGTTCTATATACTATCAGCCCTCTCTCTCATGCTTATTATAGGCTCATTATACTTGGTTAGAGACGATACGCCCATACTGTTTGCTGTTACTACGGGCATAATAGTAGGAAGCCTTATCAGCATTATGATAATGTCTTTTATGACACTGCCTGCATTCTCAACATATGTCAGGCCAATAATATTCCTCTTCCAGATAATACTCGTAATAATGGTTGCTGTAAAGAAGTTTGGTACTGGAATAATGGTATCTGAAGCTAAACAAAAAAAGTAATAATTAAAAAACAATCATGTTTATATAGCCTTGCGGTTATGAGATTTTATGAGAATAATAATCATATGCATATTAATCCTTTTCTTGGCATCTTGCACTAATCAATTATCCGCTGCAGAGATTGCTCTAAGAGTGTTGGAAGCAGAAAAGGATATTGTGACTTATGAGGGTTTTGGCATAGTAGAGTCCAATACATCTATGAGTATGCATGGAATGGACATGACCATGAGAATGTACGGAAACACTACTGTTAAAGTCAATAGGGATACTGATAGGTACTTGTATATTACCAATCTTAATGCTCCAGCCCTGTTTGGAGGCATGACAGTGCAAAGTGGAGTTTATGTTGACAGCGATACAGTATATACTCTTAACCAATATTTCGGTTGGATGAAGGTAGGTGATAGTTCACTGTATGATTTGGAGCATGAGATGTCCCTAGAATCTATAGTGTCTATTATTGATATTAGTACTGTCAGATTGAAGTCCAGCAATATGAATGAATACATCCTCGAATTCAAGATTGACGTAAATGAGCTGTTCGGTCTCATGAGTGATGATATTTTTGAGGCTAATATGTTTGATGAGCTCGGAATGGAGTGGGACTATAACGTTACTATGGTAATAGACAGGAGAACATATCACGTTAAGGAATATATCATGTCAATATCACTAAATGCTGATATGGAAGAAGATATGTCGATGAGTATAGACTTGTATCAGAATCTCAAAATATTCAATATTAATGGGGTAGTGGATATTAAAGCTCCTTTTGATGACTACCTGGATCCTCTATCAGGTACTATGCCGTCACAACATGTTCCTGAGAGGATGCCGTTGACTGGCATGGCAATCAACCATATGAGAAACATATAGGCAGTAATCCAATAAGGTTATCTCTGCATAAGATGCATGTATTGCATAGCTGCTAATGCTATTGGACCGAATGCCGCCCCTCTAGGTATTCCTTTTTGGAATCCTTCTCTTACCTTGTCTGAGAGCTCTCCTCTAAGTGCTCGATTTCCTGCCGTTAAGGTTCCCATTCCCAATGCTCCTGCTCCTGCAGCTCCGAGGTATCCCATTACGGGGTTCGGGTCAACATCTACTATGCCAGCTAATTGCAGTCCTGCCGCGGCTCCTCCTACCCCTAATCCTACGAGGTTGGATTTTCCGTCACTTTTATTGCCGAGTATTAGGGGGACTCCCACTCTTCCTATAAGATAGCCTGCTACTGCAGGACCATATTGTGATAGCATTCTCTCAGCTTCAGGGTATGCTGCTTGCAATCCATACGCGATATCTGTCAACATATAATCACCATATTAATTTACTATCATGTAGTAGTTATATATTGCTTATAAATATATCGTTTTGATAGGCTCTGTCCTAAATCTCCTACTCCGCTTACCAAAACCCTATACTAAAGCATAGGAGCTTGGTAAGCTACGCCGTGCCAGTGCCATTATTGCTGCGCAAAATGACACCAACAATGGCAACGACGGAGTCTTAGGACAGAGCAGTTTTGATAAGGCAGTATAAATAGCCTTATAAATCCCTATTTTAGCCCTAACAGTACAACCAAGAGTTGGTAAGGCTTAATAAGGCGTTGCCAAGCTGGCGGAGTGCAGACTTCTGCCCGCCTATAATGGAGGAATATCAAATGGCAAGAATGTATACTGGCAAGAAAGGCTCTTCAGGCAGTGTAAGGCCTGCAGAAAGAAAGAATCCTGTATGGATAAGGTATAAGCCCATAGAGGTTGAAATGCTTATAGCAAAGTTTGCCAAGGAAGGAAAATCATCATCAGAGATAGGATTGCTGTTAAGGGACACTTATGGGATTCCTGATGTTAAGGCATTGCTGGGAAAGAGCATAACACAAGTGCTCGAGTCCAAGAAGATGAAGCCTGAAATACCAGAAGACCTAATGAATCTTATCAGGAAGAGTGTCAAGCTAAAAGCCCATCTTGAAGAGAATAAGCATGATAATGTGTCCAAAAGAGGCCTGACTATTACGGAATCAAAGATTAGAAGACTTGTAAAGTATTATAAGTCTGCAAAAAGGATTCCTGAGAATTGGACTTATGACCCTGAAAAGATCAAGCTGATGATCCAATAAGCAGGCTGTTAATCATGAAAACATTTATTTTAGTATCATCCGATGACAGGAATGACTATAACAGGCTAATAGAAGAATCTGTAAAAGCACATACTATATTGTCTAAAGAGAAGAAGATATTGCTGGTAAGTCATCTTGACGCTGATGGTCTCTCGTCATGTGCAATAACATCAATACTATTAGACAGGATTGGAGTAATGCACGATTATATTGCTGTGCAGAGCGTAGACAATAATATTCATGGTATAATAAGAGGTTATGATACCGTAATATTTGTTGATATAGGATCAGGTCAAATGAACATAATAAGAGAGATACATGATAAGGATATTATCATACTAGACCATCACGAGCCTGACGATTACCATGATTATGACAATATAGTACATATCAATCCTTATAGGATTAAAGCAAGCAGTCCTCATAGCATTAGCGGTGCAGGAGTGTCATACTTATTCGCTTTGTCATACGGTAATCATCATGACCTTGCATTCATCGCAATAATAGGGGCTATAGGAGATGTCCAGGAGGATAAGGGGTTTAATGGACTCAACGCCATAATACTAGAGGATGCTATAAACAATAACAATATTATTGTAGAAGAAGGCCTAAAGCTGTTTGGCAGCCAGACTAAAACTCTGGTAAGATTGCTGGCATATAATAATGATATTCGACTAAAGAATACTACTGGAAGTCCCAGGAATGCTGCATTGTTCTTGCAGGACAATGATATTAATCCTTATGACCATAAGGGGAGGGAAAGAAAGTATTATGAGCTTGATACTGAAGAGAAAGAAAGACTCTATGATGCGATTAGAAACAATAGGGAATATGGTATAGGAGTGCCTGATATTGAAGGATACAATTATATAATAACAGGCGAGAAGGAAGGCACACTCTTTAGGGATGCTAGGGAATATGCAACTTTTCTAAATGCTTGCGGCAGGATGGACAATAGCAGTATAGGAGTGGGAGTAATAAAAAATGATAGTATATCAAGAAAGAAAGCATTACTGATAATGCGCGAATATAAACAAGAGCTAGGCATAGCAATAAACTGGCTAAAAGAACAATTAATGACTAAGACTAACATAATATCGGGCAAAGGATATATCATAATAGATGCCAGGGGAATAATCAAGCACTCACTGATAGGAACAATATCGTCAATAGCATCCAGGATGAGTGAGATAGAGGATAATACTATTATCATAGGCATATCATTACTCGATGAAAATAATCTTAAGGCAAGTCTTAGAAGGAAAGGGAATGGCAATAGCGACTTAAACAGCATAATAGGAAAGATAGCATTAGAAAGTAATTCTAAGAGTGGTGGTCACGAGAATGCTTCAGGAGCAATAATACCCAAAGAAAACTATGATGCTTTTATAGATTCAACGATTAGAATTATTCAAGAAAATGAATATAGGGCATAAAATGAATAGGTATTTCCGCTCTAAAAAAGATGCAATTCATTTATAAATAAAATGTAGGTTTATAAATCCTGGTATACGATTATATGCATTAGTTTTTTATATTAGGATATCCTAATAATAGTTATGTCAGAGTTGAATGTGAAGATTGAAGAGTTTCAAATAGTCTATAAAGAACTATTCAGCTTCAAGTCGTTATATAAGGTGGCTCATGACTGGCTCTACGAGAACAGTTATAGGGATCCTTTCAACACTGTAGAAGGAGCCTTCCTAGAACAGCATTATATCATGAGGGAGAATGGCCCAGTATATGACATGGACATAGTATGGAATGCCCAAAGGACATACAAGAATGACAAGTTCAAAATGCTCCTAAGCGTCCAATACATTCTTATAGCAGGCAGGATAGACGAGAGGATTATAGACGGGAAGAAAGTGGTGGGCGAGGCAGGAGAGCTCAACATCTTCTTGAGGCCGAGCATGAAAGTTGATATTGGCGATTGGGAGAAAAGCCTTTTTTTGAATAGGCTAAAGACTCGAGTGTTCAAAGACCAGTATAAAGAGGAGATAAGAGAGGCCAGAGACTATACTTATGGTAAAACTAAAGAGTTCTATGATTATCTAAAAACATACCTTGATACGAGAGCAGCGTTTATGCATCCGGGACTACTATTACATCAGCCGTTTGATGACGTATAATCATCCTGTAATCTTTTTTATTGCATTAACCAGTCTCTTGTTATTGTCAAGAGCAGATATTAGCATTCCAGAACTCCATGCGAAAGGCTCCTCACTCTCATAATAAAAGTTAGCAAATGGCTTTCCATTATAGTATACTTCTGAAATATAAGGGTGTTTATTCTTATTGTCCTCCAATAGCTTATCAATACTGCTTATAGTCTTGTCTATCATTTCACTAGCAGTATTATCCTTTGTTCTGGATAATGCCAATAGCATTATAGCGCTAAGCCATAGCCATTGCATCCCATTATGGTAATTTTTCATTCCTATGAGTCGGATGAACCCTGATATGTGCCTATTGTCATAGTATGGCTGTACTGTAAGGCCTGGCTTAGAGATTAGTTCAGGATAAGAGTTAAGACGTGAAAGTACCAATTTAGCTTTCTTATCGTCTGTTATGCCAAAGAGCAATGGTAGCATATTGGCATCCACACTAAAATTATCAGGAGTAAAATCAGCATTGGTAAAATCAGCATAATGAGTATTCTTCCACAGTCTCTTATTAATAAGACTCTTAATCTCTATAGCCTTCTCGTCATAATGCTCCTTCTTTTCGGGTATAATCTTTGATAATCCTTTGGTAGCAGCATAGTATAATGAGTTAACATAACTGGAATATCCTATTCTTCTAATGCTGTCAGCCCAGTCGCCGTAAGGATACTGGTACAATAAACCATAATTTTCGTAGTTCCTATAATGCTCATATAATTTTTCCAGGAAAGATATTCTCTTTTCTGTAGCCATAATCTCATATTCCTTGGATGGCATCATCTCTTTTGCTAGAGCCCATCCTATAATCAATAAAAGTCCGGAATCGAGTGCGTAAGCCCTTTTCTTGTCATCATGATATAATGCGCCGTGCTTTATTGTAATATTCTCCTTGAACCACGAGCCATCTTTTTTGAGGAGCTTCTTGTAATACCATGCTCTAAGAAAAGAATATGTCATGCTCCCAGTCCCTATCCTTAATGGCACTCTGCCTATATCGTCTACCATGTCAGTGATATGCTCTAGACTGATTCTTACCGTATCATAGTCATTAAGTGTTAATGATCCCCATAATGCAAAACAGGCATCCCTCGTCCATACCTGGCTGAAATGGGACGCGCCTGCAACTATTCCTATAGGAGTAGTGCATGCGTTAAGCGTTCTTATGGCCATGGTCTTTATCCTAGCAGTCCTGTCATCATCCAATTGTTTCATAGAGCGTCCATAACCTCATCCATTAATAATAGTTTCGTATAGGATATGGCGGACCCGCGGGGATTCGAACCCCGGATCTACAGCTTAGGAGGCTGTCGCCTTATCCAGACTGGGCTACGGGTCCTTATTAGCTGAGATTCATCATCACGTTTTAAGCTTTTTCTATAATAGTGCTGTTATCAATAACTATACTCCTATGCTAACCCTTAATAATAATAGTGCAATACTCTTATGATGAAGATTAAAGAGCATCCTGAGGATTTTATAGTATCAGAAAACATTAGTGTTAAGCCCTCTGACAAAGGAGATTATATACTATGCAGGATAGTAAGGAAGAACATGGACCACTTTAGCATGCTATCATCATTATCATCTTATTATAGGGTTTCAGAAAAGAATATTGGCATTGCGGGCATAAAGGACAAGAAAGCAGTAATAACACAATACATTAGTCTTCCAGGAGCATTGTCAGGCGCTATTAGCCAAGATACTAAAGTGCTGCTAGACGGGCATTCTTTCCTGTCCATAGAATATATTGGGAGGATAGAGCGGCATCTCAATATAGGCGCATTGCATCATAATGATTTTGATATTATTGTTAGGGATATAGGGGATGATGAGAAAAAAAGAATGCTTAACAAACTGTCTAATGATAATAATCATGTCATACCAAACTATTATGGAATGCAAAGGTTTGGAAACAATTATGATAATGCAAAGATAGGATATTATATAATAAGAAAAGATTTTGGTAAAGCAGCATCATTGCTTGGGTTAGTACAATCGTCTAATCCTCTAGACGGTATTAGGAGACTGCCCAGAAGGCTTAGGATACTAATGGTATCATCATTGCAAAGCGCCATATTCAATAGTACTATAATAACAATGCTAAAAGGAACAGAACATAATAATGCCATCAATGACATTAATAGTCTCATAGAATACGCTGACAAAAGAATCTATCTGTATGATTACAACGAAAAAAATGATACTAGCATTCCTCTACCAGGGCTTGGAATGGAACATAATAGTATAGTAATGGATATCATGGAATCTTTAGGAATCAATGAGAGAGACTTTGCTATTAGACAGATGCCAGACATACTGTTATCGCCGGCAAAAAGGAAAGCGTTCTATACCACTGATATATCATTTAAGTGGGTCGACGATAATACTATGCGTTTATTATTTAGTCTGCCGAGAGGCTCTTATGCTACTATACTGCTCGAGTATCTTTGCTCATAATATTGTCTATTGCATTGGATGCGTCCTCGAAGACTTTTGATATCTCCTGTTCGCCGTCAACCTCTATTAGTATGTTCTTGTCAGTATACTCTCTTATCAACAATTCTGTATTCTGATGGTATAATGAGAGTCTTTTCATTACAGCTTCTTGAGTGTCATCCTCTCTTTGTATGATGTTTCCGCCGCAGTCGCATTTTGGACTCATATTATCATTCCATATGTAAGTCTTCTTGCACTTATCGCATATCTTTCTCTTGCTAATCCTCCTTACAGCTTCCTCGTCTGATATCTTTATGTACAGTGCAACATCAAATTCTGTTATCTGGAGCGCCATTCTCAGCTGTTCTATGCTCCTCGGAAAACCGTCAACTATGAACTTGTTGTTGTTTAACGATACCTGTTCATGGAATATTTTGTATGGTACGTCATCAGGAAGCATATCTCCTCTTAGCATTATCTCTTTAATCATCCTTCCCAGCTCATCATCCGTCTCTTGTCTCTTCCTCAGTTCTTTTCCCATGTCTATATGTGACAAACCATATTTTTCTGCTATCATCACGGCCTGCGTTCCCTTCCCGCTTCCTTGAGGCCCAAGTATTGCTATTCTCATATTTTCCATATTATCCTCCTCTTAGAATAGTATTATTTCATGTTCCTTCTTTTATATCTTTCCAATGCTATTATCCTTTCATTGGAATGGTCTACTATCGGCTCCGGATATCCTTTAACCTTGTTTTTATGCATCGAATGTATTATTTTTGGTTCAACATCCCTAAGCTCTCTAACCCACCTCTTAATGTATACGGCGTTAGCATCATGTTTTTGTTGCTGCGTCCAGGGATTGAATATCCTGTAGTATGGCTGGGCATCACACCCTGTAGATGATATGTACTGCCAATTGCCATTGTTAATGCAAGGATCATAATCAGTAAGATATTTAGCATAATGCTTTTCTCCTATCCTCCAGTCGGCATGCAAGTCTCTTGTAAGGAATGATGCGCATATCATTCTTGCCCTATTATGCATGTACCCTGTCTCTATAAGCTGTCTCATCCCGGCATCAACTATAGGAAATCCTGTCATGCCCTCCTTCCAAGCGATAATCTTTTTTTCATCATAGTCCCAAACTATGTTGTCATACTCTTTCCTGCATTCACTCCCGAAGACGTGAGGATTGTTTATTGCTATATGATAATAGTATTCTCTCCATACCACTTGTCTTAAGAGGCTATGTTCTTTTCCTAGAGCAGATGATATCATATGATATGCTTCTCTCGAACCAATAGTGCCAAATTTGAGGTGTGCTGCAAGCATAGTAGTTTCTTCTTCCATAATATTCCTAATAGTATCATAATTGTTATAATCATCAATTCGTTCGAGTATCTTAAGACCATTTTTTCTGCCTCCTATAATGGTTCTTTGAGGGCTGATATTATATTTTTTTGGAATAGCGCTTTCAGTAATTTTTTTACTGCTAAAATTCTTGTTATTAGAGCTTAATGGTATGCTAATATCCTTGCCTATAATGTTATTGTAGAAGGCAGAGAATATGCTGTAAGGCTTGCCAGACTTGGATAGCATGCTATCAGGCTTTGCCAATAGGATGTCATCATACTGTTTTAGGATTATTCCTTTACTACTAAGGTGTCTTTCAATATCAGAATCCCTCTTAACACTGTAAGGAGTATAGTCATTGTTAATATATACTGCATTAGGAGAATACTTTTCTATTAGCATGTTTAGAGCGCTGATAGGACTGTCATGGATTATGTTCAAGTATCCTCCCAGTGATTCTATAGTTGATGACAACTCTGATAATGATTCTATCATGAAATCAAACGCGTTATATGCAAAAAAGTCGTGTTCTTTCTGGCTAGGGTCGAATATGAATACTGGCATTACCTCTTTGCATTCTCTTAAAGCATTGTAAAGCCCAACATTGTCTATTATCCTAAGTTCTCTTCTGAATATAAAAAGGCCTTTATTATAAATTGTCATTATTCTTAGTCATGGCTAAACATTTATATGTCCATTGAAATACCTATACAGCGATTATTATGGCAAGAAAGAAAAAGACGAGTGCTAAACAGAATGAGATTAAGGATACTAAAAGTCCTGCTGTCAGGAGAATATATAGGAGCAGGAATGACGTAATGCTTGGAGGGGTGTGTGCGGGCATTGCAGAATACACTTATACAGATCCTACGCTTATCAGGCTGTTATGGGTAGTAATATCCATTGTCACTGGGATAGCTCCAGGTTTTTTGGCCTATCTTATAGTATGGATTATAATGCCGATAGCACCCAAAAAATAATGTTTTTGAAACTTTTTTAATAAATATTTTTTATCTTCTTGATCCCTTGTTTTCTATAGCCCCTGCCAGTATTCCTCCTACAGCTATTATGGCCGCTGACATTACTGCAAAGTTCGCTTCAGGAGCCTGGCCGAAGAAGAACTCGCTTGCTATCTTCACAACCCACATTGTAAGACCAAAGTACAGTATGCTCAATAGTATGAGCATTACGGATGCTATTATGGTCACTACAAGGGCTGACAATCCTTCCTTGAGTACATTCAACATGTTATATTACCCCCATTGTTTTGCTCAAGTATGGTGCTGTAGTTTTTATCATTTTCTAATAATTTATAATAACCAATATTTATAAATGAACAGCGATTATTTATGTGTATGAGAAGAACTAAGATTATTGCGACGGTAGGCCCTTCTACTGATGATATAGGATTGCTTAAGAACATTATGGGAGCTGGGATTGACGCGTTCAGGCTTAACTTCAGTCATGGCACTTATGATGAATGGTCTGAAAGGATAGGCTTATTGAAACGTGCTTGTGAAGAGTCAGGAATACGTATTCCTATGATACTCGATACTAAAGGTCCTGAGATAAGAACGGGATACGTTGAAGGATATGAGGATGATAACAAAACTGCAGTAATGCTCAGCAAGAACAATATTATAGAGATTATAGGAGACGAGCATAACAGCAGCATTGAAGGAGAAAAGTCTAGTAGTACAAGGATATTTGTATCATACCCTGAATTCTCGAGTGCTGTAAGCATTGATGGCAAGATACTGATAGATGACGGGCACATAATGCTCACAGTTACAGGCATAGAAAACAACAAGGTTTATGCAAGGGTTGAGAATACTGGTTATCTTGGGAGCAGAAAAGGAGTTAATATTCCTGGCGCAAGACTTAATTTTCCAACTCTAAATGATAAGGACAAGGACGACATATTATTTGGTATAATGAATGGGATAGACTATGTTGCCATAAGCTTTGTTAGGAGAGCTGATGACATTATAGCCGTAAGGAAACTGTTAGAGGAGAATAATGGCAACGGAATCAAAGTTATAGCCAAGATAGAAAACAAGGAAGGATGTGACAATATCGAGGAGATAATAAGCCTTTGTGACGGTGTCATGATAGCAAGAGGCGATCTTGGTGTTGAAATGCCATACTATGAAGTGCCCGTAATACAGGACATGGTAATAGATCAGGCGTTAAAGGAAGGGAAGATAGTAATTACAGCTACTCATATGCTAAACAGCATGATACACAATCCTATACCTACAAGGGCTGAAGTCAGTGACGTTTATAGCAGTGTAAAAGGAAGCAGCACTTGCATTATGCTCTCAGGAGAGACTGCTAACGGCTCTTATCCTATAGAGAGCGTTAAGGCCATGGTAAGCATTGCAACTACTGCTGAAAATTTAATTGACTACGAGTCTTATCTTAGAAGACCATTCGTATCATTTAAAGGCCATATTGCCCCTGCAGTATCATTCGCTGCCGTAAGCACTTCTTACAGGATTAACGCTAAGGCAATAGTTGTCTATACTGAGTCTGGGAGCACTGCAAGGCATCTTAGCATGTTCAGGCCCAGGAATCCTATAATAGCAGTATCCCCTAATGAGCGCGTAGTGAGGCAGATGAGACTGTTATGGGGTGTTACTCCAGTGCACGATAATGAGTATAGGGATATTGAAGGATTGTTTTCTCATGCAGAAGAGTTTTCCAGAGATATTGTCGGACTGGTTGAGGGCGATAAGATTATAGTCGTAGCAGGTACCAATATAGGCGTTTCAGGAAGCACTAATGCTCTTAGAATAATAACTATAGGCAATGTTATTGCTAGGGGTGTAAGCTTGTCTAAAGGAGTTGTTGAAGGCACTGTAAAAGTATGCAGGGATATTAACGATGCAGAATCCAAGATATCTGATGGGGACATATGCGTATTCTACAATTTTGATAATGATTATGCCAAGTTCCTTGATAGGGTTAAAGGAATAATAATACCTGCAGGCGCGTATGAGACGAGCGCTGTAAGGGAGGCTCGTGAAAAAAATATTCCTGTGATTGCTGATGTGCATGATATAGCAAAAAGGATTAATGACAATATGCGTGTCAGGATGAACGGTGATAGGGGTTTTATAGTATTGCTATAACAGGTTTATTCTTAGTCTGAATACCTTTCTCTTATGGGCTTAACATAATCTAGCGCTATGGAAGCTCCGGGTATTAGTCCTTTAACCTCATTCTCCAAAATCCTTGCATAAGTGTCATGGTCATTCCAGTATTCTTGTGGTATCCTGAATAGCACTGGGGGAGTCATGTGAGTATTGTCGGTTTGGTATTCTGGCATGTAAGGGCCTGATGCGCCATGCTTCTTTTGGAATTTTCTAACCATCCCTTCAAGTCCTTTCATGTCGCTTTCATGCTCAGGGCTTATAGATAGCGCAATATGGGATTTTACGTATTCATCAAATACATTGTAGTCATTAGCATCATCAAATGTTATAGCGCTTATTCTTTGAGTATCATCGCTGTCATACAAGTATCCTGTTGATAGTCTTATTGTCCCTTGAAGCTCATATTCTTCTAGAAATCTTTGTGCAATAAGATTATATTGGCCTAGCATTCTTTCTTGGCTGTTCCTTGACTTCTTGAATGAAGGGTATACTGATGATAGTTCTTTGTACGAGTAAGTGTGTTCTTCCATACCATATGAGTTATTAGAACCCATATATAAAATTAATGAATTTATTTATCCTATAGTGGTAACATTATTTCTTTTAATGATGTGTCTTGGTACATGGTAAAAGAATAGAAAAAAGAATAGAAAGATTAATAATGGTTAAATCAAAAAAATGGTAGAGGTGCATTAATTTGCTTGAAAACTTTGAGATATTAGGAGAAGAATCTATCAGGGACTTTCTGGTAGTAGAAGGCATAAGGCATGTAAGAGAGCCTGAGATACACGAATTGATAGGCGATAATAAGAAGTGGAGGAGAATAGACTTTTATCTTCCCGACTACAAGGTATATTTTGAGTACTTGGGAAGATGGAATGATAAGAAGGGAAGAAAAGAATACTCTCAGAAGATGGCGTTGTTTAAGTCTAATAGTATTCCTTGCATATACTTGTACCCCAATGAGCTCTCAACATTGAAACAGTCATTCTACAAGAAACTGCATAGGAGCCTGATTAGAAGAGGAATGGGATGGAAGGCATTCAAGAGCATATTAAAGGTTAGAAAGATGAACTATTTTGCAATAATAGGAGGGCTAGCGCTAATAACATTCCTGTCGTTCAGGTCACAGAGCACTATAGAACTAACTGCACTATTAGTAATACTGTTTGCATGGTCACTATACCTGGCATCGCACCTATGCATGGCATGCAGGACATACCATAATCTTACTAAAGAGATTAAAGGAATATAATCCTAAAAGAACTTATTAGAGATCCAGCCTCTGGAGGAGCATTAGTGAATAATAACTGGACTGGTTAAAATACCTTAGAAATAAGCCCTAGTATACCTTTTCTATTAGTATAAGCATTTTGCCCAAACCTCTTTTTTTAGCGTTATAAAGCTAAATAGTAAACTTTGGGGTACGATATGATTGTTTTTGCTAGTCATTCGCAAGAAGATTGTGAGACATAGCTATAAAACAGCACGAGATAATATTAGTTTAAAATAGGGTATATAAACACTATTAAATGCACGAATGAATGTTGTAGTAATAGGATCCAATCATTCTCTATAATTTTTTAAAGGCAAATAGGTTTCACCTCTCAGATGAGCGTACCAGAAGACTTAATAAATAAGTTAAAAAATATAAGAGAGATGATATAGTAATTACGCCACACGCAGATATACAAGCGAAATTAAGAGACATTAATTATCGAGACATATATAAAAACATAATGAACCCTAAAAACCTTATTAGTGCTATAGAGCAGAAAACAAGACGAAAAAATGAGATTAAGTATGATTGTCATTTTATGCTTAGCAAATCTCAAACTCATCGATACATTATAGTGCTTGGCGAAAAATGTTCAGTCATTACGGTTATGAAAATAAAAAGTAAGGTACAGAGACGGTTTGAAAAGAGAAAAAGAAACAGGAGGGTGAGATAAAAATGAAGAAATACGATTTCCATTATGATAGCAATTATGACAGCTTGTTTATTCACCAGTTAGATAGAAAGTCAAGTGGGAGTATAGATATGGGTGATATTATTCTTGACTATGATAGCAATGAAGAATTCGTTGGAATACAATTACTAAACGCCTCAGAGTTAATCTCAGATAATACAGGAGAAACGAGAATAAAAAGTATGTTAAAAAACCTAACTAAATGCAGTATTCGAACATTAGACAAGAAGGGGATAGTTACTATAGTCATATTGCTGGAGAGTACAGTACAAAAATATAGGTCTATAAGATATTCTTTAGTAGTTCCTGATACAAATTACAGGAGTCAGGCTATCGCGTAAGCATATATCTTAAGAAAGGGTAGTAACTTATAGACAATATGATAATAGAGTTGCTATCAATTATTATAGATAATAAAAATATAACAGTTTTTAACTATTGCTTTTGTTATCTCTTCTCGTTCCTTAATAACAGCAAATTTACTTATACGCGGCTCTTTAGCTATCTTATAATAAGACTAACTTAACTAATAAGTCTCAACCTACCAGGACCCTAAAAAAACAGTATCTTATAGCAAAGCCTCTGGAGGGATTCGAACCCCCGACCTGCTGCTTACGAAGCAGCCGCTATACCACTAAGCTACAGAGGCATTTTTTTATGAGTCTTAAATTATGATTATAAACCTTTCCTAATAAACTGCTCAGGAGAAAAAGCGTGCTATGCGCCACCCCGAAGGGGCCAACCCCCGGCAGCATCAGCGTCAAGCGTGAACGTTCGTTCCCGCTACAGCTGACGGCTGTCGCACACTTTTTCAGCAAAATCCCAATAAAAAAAGATTATTTCTCTACAAATATTGTCTGTGTAGGATATGCAAACTCTATCTTTGCCTTGGCAAACCTTTCTACTAGTTCAAGATTTACTTTTTGTTGTATATCCATATATATGTTGAAGTCCCTGCTATTAACATAATATACTATCTCATAATCGAGACTGCTGGGCCCGAACCTTGTAAAATGTACCCTGTCAAGATCAGCATTGTCTATGCTTTCAAAAACTTCTTTGATCATCTGGTTTATTTTCTTTAGCTTCTTTGGACTGGTCTGGTATGTAACTCCGATATTGAATACCACTCTTCTCTTTTCCATCAGCCCAAAATTATTGACTCTGCTGTCAGTAAGGTCCCTGTTTGATACTACAAGCTCTTGTCCCTGGAGTGTTTGTATCCTCGTACTTTTAATGCCTATATGCTTTACAACTCCCATGTCATCTCCTATTATTATGAAGTCTCCCCGTTTGAAAGGCTTATCAAAATAAATGGTGAATGCCGCAAAAATATCTGTGAGTACACCTTGGAGTGCTATTGCTATTGCTAGTCCTCCTATTCCAAGCCCTGCTATTATTCCTGCGACATTATATCCCATGTTAGCAAGTATGGTAACTCCTGCCACTAGCCATAATGACCATTTAACGGCTCTTGCCAACACTTCTATTACTGCAGTATCATCATCACCTTGCCTTCTCCTCTTTGCTATCATCTTGTTCTCGGCAACATCTATAATGTTCTGGACAAATATTACCACGTAATAGGTTAGTATTACAAGCATAGAATAGTTTATTATAGTGTTAATCCTGTCAGACATTGGGATTACCTGTAATGAAATGTAAGTTGATACTGCCACATAGAAGAACCATCCTATATGATCTATAGCTTCAACCAGCATTAAGTCAATATTGTTCTTGGTCTTCTTTGCAAGCATCTTAAGATACTTTATTAGTACGAACTTGAAGAATCTCAATACGGTTAGTGAAACGAATAGTATTATTGCTGCCAGGACATAACTCGCATAGACTGATGGTATGCCATAAGACTCTAGTATGCCTATCATGCTATCTATCATAGAATATGAGAAGAATACATATCATATTTAAGTTTTTTCCAATGAGTCAGATGCAATACCATACTCTTCTCTTAGAATTTCATATAGCTCTTCTGCATCATAATCTCTTGCAAGGGCATCATAAGGGCATGTCTTCTTCTCTTCTGTTATTATTACTTCTACTAACTTATGATAATGGAATGGTATGCCGTTGAGCTTTAGGAACTGGACTGCTTCCTTGCTCATAATAGAAGAGTATATGTGCAATGGGTTTAGTAGACTATGGATTTTGGCTGCTGCAAGCCCTAATGTCTTGTCATACACTATCATCCTATTGCATTTTGTTATTAGGCTTACAGCTTCTATTAAAGGCCTAAGAGTCTTTTCTCTCGACTCTAACAGTATCTTTCCCGACTTGCTAAATATCAGTGTAGAATCTATGCTGCTCGCCAGAAACTCTGCAACCCGAACATCCCTCATAACAAGAGGATGGACAGCAATAATTATAAGCATTGCGATACAACGAGCATTATGATGAGGATTATAGATGTTCATTCGCATATCAACATATTAGGAGAGAAATCTTATGGCATGATAGACTCTCATGACGAGATAAGAACAGTTATAATCAATGCTCTTGACATTAAGTCTTATGAAAACATATTGTCGTATAGGAAAAAATATTATGATAACGGGGGTAAAAAGAACATATGCATTACTCTGGGATTGTATCCACCCAGCGAGCTGAAAAAGGATTTTGAGAATAGCATAATAAAGGAATATGACGATAATCTTGATGTCCTAATCTCCCGGATTAAGAGTGACAAGTCATTATTGTCTGGCATAGGAGAGATAGGACTGGATGGGAATGCGATTGGAGATGACTATCACAATGACAAGAATGTTTTTATTAGGCTGCTTGAACTAGCAAGAGATGTTAGTTTGCCTGCTATTATACATTCGAGGAAGGCAGAAAAAGATGTTATAGAAGCTCTAATGGACTATGATGGTATAGCCGTACTCCATACGTTTACAGGAAAAAAAGCGTTGATAAAAAAGATACTGCAGAATAATAGAGTCTATTTTTCTGTACCCTGCATATTATCACATTCAGAACAGTTCAAGTCGCTGGTATCATTGGTGCCTCTTAGCAGGCTATTAACAGAAACAGACAGTCCTTTCATGCCTATTAGAGGCAAAGAATATTCTGAGCCCATAGACATTATTCATACTATCAATAATATAGCCTCTATCAAGAGTATCAACCCTACAGAAGCTTCACAGGCACTGTATATGAACGCTCGCAGAGTGTTCAAGCACTCATAGCAATGATGGCTAATAATGCCAATATCAATAAAATGAAGGCAAACTATTTAAATGGATGTTGCCCGTAAAATGTTATGGGATCAGCATTTAGGAACGCTATAGACTTTTTTGTCGCTATAGGATTGTATGATGTGGTATTGCCATTCCTACTGGTTTTTACTCTCATGTTTGCTTTTTTAGAGAAGACCAGAGTGTTAGGGTTCGATAAGGTCAAGATAGGCGGAGAAATGTACAATGTCCCCAAGAAGAACCTTAATGCTATGGTGGCTTTCGTTACAGGATTATTTGTAGTATTGTCAGCCCAGCTCGTAGGAATAGTAAACGAGGTTTTAGCTCACACTGTGTTGTTGCTCATGCTATCATTCTTGTTCCTCCTAGTATTAGGCAGTTTCCTAAAGCAGTCTGATGATGGCGTAGCAATAGATCCTGATAAGCAAAAGGCATTATATTATCTTATGGTATCCATATCTTTTATTGCTATAGTGCTAATATTCCTCAATGCTATTAAGACTGAGGGCGGTGATTCTTGGTTGTCCATAGTAATGGATATACTTATGAACGCTGGCAGTTCAGATTTTTGGATGGTAGTAATACTCTTAGTAATAATAATAGGAGGTATAGCTCTAGTAATATCAGGGCCTAAGCCTGATGCTGGAGGCTCAAAATAGACGAAACCTTTAAAAAAGAATGTTGCTTGGTATAATATGATGATGCTCGGAGGGTGAAATATGGTTGACTTCAATGATGTGTTCAGGTGGATGGCCGATTCAGGAGTTTATAGTTCGCTAATACCATTCTTTTTGGTATTTACGATAGTTTTTGCTTTTATGCAAAAAGTCAAGGTCTTCGGAGGTGACAGTGGGCCTCACAAGAAATACAATATTATAGTATCGTTGGCTATAGCGTTAATAGTGATTATTCCTCATGTAACCAACGCTTATCCTGCAGGACAAGACCCTGTAGAAATATTCATGACCGCGATTCCTGGAATAGCATTATGGATAGTTGCTATCATGATGGGTATAATACTGCTTGCTACATTCGGCCTTAACCTAATGCCTAATGATGAGACGGGATGGCTTTTTGGCACTGTTACCCTTCTTGCTTTTGCTATAGTAGGAGTAATATTTGGGAGTGCGGCAGGATGGATTCCTCCTGATGTTCTAGAATGGTTAGGGCTTAGGGATCCTGCAGTCCAAACTACTGTAGTAGTAATAGGAGTCCTAGCAATAATATTGTTCTTCATACTAGGAGATGAAAAGAAAGACAGTGGCAAGGGAGAGAATCCTTTCCTCAAGGCTTTTGGGGAGTCATACAAGGGCCTTGGAGGGAGGAAAAAATAATTTTTTCCTCTAAAAAAAACATTTCTTTAATGGTGGATGTTAGATGGCGTCAATAGTAGAAGGGGTATCTGGACTGATAGGAGGATTCTTACCCTTCTTTATGGTATTATTCACATGGGTAATAGTCTTTGCTTTCCTGGACAAAACAAAAGTATTCGGGGACTCTGCGGGGAGCAAGGGGCGCAATAGCATTATAGCATTAGTAGTAGCATTAATGGTGCTTGCAACCCCTGATATTACAAGGCTAATAACAGTAGTAGTGCCATGGTTTTTCTTCTTGTTCCTTTTTTTCATGCTTGTTGCTATAGGATTCTATTTTGTAGGGGGAAAAGAAGAGCATATGTTCTCTGCACTTAGCGAATCTCAAGGAGTATGGGTTTTTATAGTTATTGGAGGAATAATAGTGGCTATGGCAGCAGGAAGCGTTTATGGTGACCAGCTGCTAGATTTTACTACTGATCCTAGTGAACCAACGAATGGTAATGCGACTGGACCGCCTTCTAGTGATACGGGCAGTTTTAGGGATAATCTTGGAGCAGTATTATTTGATCCTGCAGTATTAGGATTGATAGCTTTTATGTTAATAGCCACTTTTGCCATACTGTTCTTAGGGCAGGACGGAGTTCCAAAATAATACTACCAAAATTTTATAAGCCCCATCCACATTCTTAGGCTCATGCTGGACATGAAGTTTGTAAGAGAGAATAAGGAACTGGTAATGGCTTCTGAAAAGAGGAGAGGCAATGACCCTCTAAGAGTATCATTATTGCTTGATATTGACAGTAAATGGAAGGCGAGCATAAAAGAAGAGCAGGACCTAAGAAAGCTACGAAATACTGTTTCTGAAGAGATTAATATTCTCATGAAAGAAGGAAAGAAGGAAGAAGCGCAACAAAAGATTGTTAGCATGAAGAGCGTAGCCCAAGATATTACTAATAAATCGGCATTATCTAAGAAGCTGTATGATGAGAGGATGAGCATACTAAAGAGTATAGGCAATGTGCTTCATGAGTCTGTTCCTATAGGGGATGATGATACTCAGAATAAGGAGCTTAAACGGCATGGTACTATTATAGAATATGATTATGAGCATAAGGACCATATAGAATTAGGATTGTCTCTGGACCTTTTTGACATTGATACTGCAGCAAGGGTTGCAGGTGCAAGATTCTATTATCTTAAGAATGAAGCTGTATTATTGGACATGGCGCTCCAGAGGCTAGCGCTGGACAGGCTTAGTAAGGCTGGTTTTATGATGGTATCTCCTCCTTTAATGCTTAATAGGGAGGCTTTGGAAGGGACGGTTAATCTGTCAGAATTTGAGGATACCATATACAAGGTAGAAGAGGAGGACTTATACTTGATAGGAACGTCAGAACACGCTCTTATAGCGCTAAAAAAGGATTATATGTTCATGCATGATGAGCTCCCATTTAGGCTTGGAGGAGTAAGTGCCTGTTTTAGGAAAGAGGCGGGCAGCCATGGCAGGGATACTAAAGGAATATTCAGGGTACATCAGTTCAATAAGGTAGAAGAAATACTGTTTTGCATGCCTGAAGAATCATACAAGTATTTTTATGAGCTCCAAAGGCTTTCTGAAGAGCTTATAGAAGAGCTAGAAATACCGTATAGGGTAGTACAGATATGCACTGGTGATATAGGGAATAAGCAGGCACTACAATATGATATCGAAGCATGGTTTCCAGGCCAGAACAATAAGAAGGGCGCTTATAGGGAGGTAACCAGTTGTAGCAATTGTACCGACTATCAGTCAGTCCCACTAAATATTAGATTTCAGGCAAAAGACAATACTAAAGGTTACGTTCATATAATCAATAATACTGCTCTTGCAACCGCCAGGATGATAGCTGCTATTATAGAGAATCACCAGCAAAAAGACGGCAGTATAAGAATTCCTAAAGTTTTAGTGCCCTATATGGGTGGAATTGAAGTTATCAAAAGGTGATATTGTTGCTCGAAGAATTATTGTCTTCTAATAATAGGATTATCGATTATGATTATCCTGACGACTATTATATTATTCAAGATTCCATACTGGGCGAGGGGAAAGCAGATGAAGCTTATGAGTACAATACTATAATTAACGATGAGAACACTGAAGACGAGCCTCTAAAAGCAATAAAAGATATGTTTATGTCTAATGGAAATATTCAATCATACGAACTGCCATATTATAATAATGATAACAACAATAATTATTCTTCGTTAACAGAAAAGCTAAAACGGTCTTTCAATCCTTCTTATACCAATTATTCTAGGGATGTTATGAATAAAGAGATAGAATATGTTAATATTCCTGAAATTATGGCTTATGGCTGGACTTTTCCTAATGATCCTAATGCTCCTATTACTATTAATACTGCTTATGCGAATACCCAAGAGCAGATTAACAGTACTATATATCATGAGATGGTTCACGAACAGTCAAGAACGCATCATGAGAACCATTATCAGCATGAGCACAGGGTAAGGGTTATGACTGGTACTAATTATTAATCCACCGGACAATGCTACAAAACCTTTATAATTCTTGTTCTAACACTCTTCTTATGGGAGTCTTTAAGGACATGCTCGGATCGGGAGAAACATTGTTTAAGAATCCTTTGGCATTGGATTATGATTTTCTTCCTAAAACAATACCTTTTAGGGAGCAGGAACAAAAAACTATAGTCTCCGGGATAATGCCATTATTGCATAAGAGGAACGGTAGGAACATGTTTGTATATGGCAGTCCTGGTATAGGTAAGACTGCTGCTGTAAGGTCTGTTCTAAGAGAGCTTGAAGACGAAACTGATGAGATAATACCAGTATATGTTAATTGTTGGAGCAAGAATACTACTTTTAAGGTATTCTCTCATATATGTGAAGAGCTAGGATACCCTTTCACCCAGAACAAGAAGACTGAAGACCTCTATAAGATAATAAAAGAAAGAGTTAATCAGAAGGCAGGGGTATTCGTGTTTGACGAGATTGACAAGGCCGAAGACATAGACTTTGTATACATGATTATAGAAGAGATTTATAGGAGCAGCATAATACTAATAACAAATTATCATGAGTGGATAATACACTTGGACCAGAGGATTAAGAGCAGGCTAATGCCAGAATCACTTGTTTTTAAGCCTTATAGTATGAGCGAAGTGTCATCGATATTGTCTGAGAGGGTGAGGATAGGATTCTATGAAGGGGTTTATAATGATGATATTTTGAGCAGGATATCTGAAAGGACATATAATGCCAAGGACATAAGAACAGGACTATTCCTGCTAAGGGAGTCAGCGACTCATGCTGAGGAGAGGAGCTCTAAGAAGGTTTCTTTAGAAGATGTGGACAAGGCATTGTCCAAGATAGAGGATTTCAAGATTAAGAGTACAGAAGACCTTGACAAGGAGTCATTGGATATATTAGGGATAATAAAAGAGAATACTGGCGAGAGGATAGGAAGGATATTCGAATTGTTCTCAGAAAACAATGATGCTTCATACAAGACATTCCAGAGGAGAATAGCAAGGCTGGAAAAAGGCAAATATATTTTTGTAGAGTCCATACCTGGAGGGAGTGAAGGGAAGACTTCATTGTTGCATTATAATGCGCAAAAAGAATCATGATTATCTTTGCATTAATATCTCTTGTACTATTGTTATTCTCATAGCCTCTGAGTTTAATAGTTCATTTGATAATAACCTCTCATAAGAACCATTTAGTCCATTGGACAACCTCATTTGATCCTTATAAACAATAAAGCCATTATGATAGTATGAGGTGTTGCCAATGAACTATAACGATTATATTAGAGAGTTAACATTTATCCAGATGAGAAACCTTAGCGTCAACAGCTATTATAAGAGCAGGATAAGACTGTCCACCAAATAATATTCACCCTCATTCTATGCGAGCGCCACCGAAAACGATTCTAAACCTTTTTTATTATTATGCGATATATTTGTTGTCTTAATAATTTATATTCAATTTTACATTTAAGAACAACAAAAGAAAGCCTCCTAAAAACATTTATATAGTAACCTGAATATTATCTATATATGGCAAATATAAATATTGAAAAAGTCGAAAAAATTCTTAAGCAAGATTATAAGTATTATGATCAAGATAAAGTAAAATACCAGTTTGATAAAAGACTAAACTATGATATAAAACTATTCTTAATACAAGAATTAAAGAAAGATTTCAAAGTTCTTGATGTCGGCTGTGGTGATGGCCACACACTAATAAACTTATCAAAACATTTTAAATTAGGAGTGGGAATTGACAATGATAAGCATCGCATTAGTTTAGCAAAGAAGAATAAATCTTCATCGAAAACAATCAATGTTTCATTTAGGCTGGCAAAATCTTATGATATACCTTTCAAAAATGAAGAATTTGATTTTGTTTTTTCAGAAAGAGGACCTATTTCCGGAAGCACTGTTAATGTTCAAAGTGCTTTAAGAGTACTCAAAAAAAACGGTTTACTCTTTGAAGAAACAATAGGAGAACTAGATAATCAAGAGACTAATGAGATTTTTCATAGGGGACAACAATACAGAAAATATCAGCACATGAACCGAATCGATGAAGTTAAAGTATTATTTGAGAGAAATGGTGTAGATATTAGAATCATAAATAATCTTGTTAGCAAAATCATATTTCCTAATATATATGAATGGTTAAAATATCAATGCGCTGTTTGGACTTACAACAAAGTAAAAAAACCTTCTATTGATGAAATGAATAAGATAGAAGATTTTTTCTTGACAAATAGAAATGAAGAAAATCAAATTGTAATCACCAAGCACAGAGTTTGGATAGGCGGAGTTAAAGTGGCTAACCCTCCCCAATATTGGGAATTTAAGCATTTTGAATAATAAATAGAGAGCTTTTATTAATATTTGAATTATTTTTTTTGAGGATATTAAATATAATCTCTGAAACGCATAATAATATAACATTTCTGTTCAGAACGTTGCACTACATTAGCCATTAGGTGAATATAAGAAGGATTATGAGATTACGAAGTTCTGCAGAATTCTCCGTCCAAATTCATTTTTGTGCGTTGCCTCAAAACCGAACTTCTCTAAAACCCGATGTTATCAATATAATTAACTTTTCCCTTTAGAAACAATAGTTATAGGCACAATTATGTGTTCTGCTTATTCTTATCGAACTTTACAGGTTTATTATTCAATAGTTTTGTTATTTCTTTCCTCATTATTTCCTGCTCTTTTTCAACATTAGAAACATATTTGATACCGTATTCTATCAAGCAATCTATATGTACGAGCAATCTTGCAAAATAATAATATGTTCTTCTCTTTTCATAATTATAATCCAGTTTGATAATCTCTTCATAACCCTTAAAAAATGATTCTTTTAACTCTTGAGCATTATAAAAATTTGCTCCTTCTGTTCGCATTAGCTCTTCTTCATTATGACCGATAAATGCACCGTCAAAATCAATAATTCCGCTAATCTTATTGTCTTTTACAAAGATATTTTTTTGGTTTAGATCAATATGAAGCAGTCTTGGCATGATTTCGTAATCGATAAGATTACTATTCTTATTAAACCATGCTCTTATAGGTTCAATCAAGTCTTCAAAGTAAGAATTTTTGAAAATGCTTAATCTATAATCAATCATTTCCTTATGCATATCTTTCCAGGAATCAAACGGACCCTTATCATTTGCTTCAGAATATCTTTCTACAGTTATTCCATCAATAGTTTCTCCGAATTGTTTAAAAGTTATGGAATGAATTCTAGCAATTATTGTTCCAAAATCATAGAAGAATAAGATTCTTTCTTTATCGTTCATATTGTGTATCGCTTCAGTAAGCATTACTCCTTCAACTTCGGTAATTATTAGATATGGATGTTTAATTATTGTCGAACTATCATCATATTTTACTATTTTTGGCACAGGAACATTATTTTTTAATAAAATTGGATATAGATTAGACAGTTTATACCCTGTCTTTGCTTCTATTTTATTGTCATATATTTTTATAAAATAATTTCCTTTATTAGTCTCAACTTTAACAAGAAAATTTGATAAAGTATCTACTCTGGTATAATTGTGTACTTTGATATTTAATGAATCAAAAATAATCTCTATTTCATCAATACCCGCTACCATAAATAGTATAAATTCTTGCTCTTTTATAAATACAACTGATTATATTATCACATCCTATAATATACGGGCCTATTACCAATAATGTCTATTACTGTAGAAGGATTCCCATCCAATAATCCACCATCAACAATAATATCTGCATTACTAAAAACATTATATTGCTCATTATCCAGCTCACTAATAGTCTTGATGCTTGGCATCCCACTAATATTGACTGAAGTTGTTATTATAGGGATTCCTAAGATAGTAAATAATGATTGCATCTCATTCGATATCATTCTAATACCAAGCTTCATACTGCTAGTAACATTAATGGGAACTATTCTTTCTTTCATCGTCATAACAAGAGTGTAAGGACCTGGCAGCATACCAATATGCTCTTCTTTTCCTACAGTGTCAAAATGGTTATGTATATATTCTTTGTTAGGAACAATGATTGATAATGGCTTGGAATACCTTTCTTTCATCATCCTAATCTTGGATACTGATTCCTGGTTTGTTGCATTGCATCCTATACCATAAATAGTATCTGTAGGATATATTATTATAGATCCATCAATAATATTACGGGCAATATCATTATTCTCCAAAGCTTCTTTTATACTAATAATATTCATAATATCACTCCCAAATCTTTGGCAGTGGCATTATGGGATTGACATTCATCCTAACATTCACTTTAGTGTATTTTCTAATACTATTATCTATTCTTGAGAGCAGTTGACTTATGCTAATATATGGCCTGTCATTATTTATTATCAAACCATACTCCGTTGTTACAGGTTCTTGTTTCTTTCTCTGCCTTACTATCCTAACAGTATTATTGTCATACTCTACACTAAGCTTGCTATCGCCTCTTTCATGATAATATCTTGTCATGCTAGGATTTATTGTTGATATTATGTCTATGTCTCCGGTGTCAGGCACCATTTTTTTGGCGGGGCTTCCTCCAATATTATGATATGCGCTCCTATAGTCTATAGTCCTTCTAGGATAGAAGAGCATCCTGATAATACCCCCTTTAGATAATGGATAGTCTTTCTGAACACTACTCTTCATCTGATCTGCCCTGATATTGTTTCTTTTCATATAATGCCTCTTATAGTCCTGCATATAATCCCTTAATGATTCTATCATTCCCAAAGAATCATAGTATTGTTCAAGATTATCCTGGGATAGCATGCCATTATGCCCATCGTCCATTATGATAGTAATATCATCAATTTTTGGTGGTATTATCTTACGTCCAGTATCAGAATTCCTAATTATGATAAGACTGCCCAAATCTTTTATTGCGTGAGCGTCATGATAGTACTGTAACATCTTATGAGCATGGGATGCTTCTATATACACTTCATTGTCTTTTCTTCTTACCATATCCCTCCTAATATTATTGTTTTTCTCGGCTATTATTCCTTCCAAGTATCCTGAGAACCTGTCCAATACTCTCTTATACTGTACTATAGTATTAGGATATACAGTAGTATCTGCCATTATTCTTATGCCAGGATCTAATCGAGTAGTATGCTTTGCTTTCAGTGATGATATATCATTAGAATCTCTCATACCTGCCTCTGCAATAGCATTAGATATGAGACTGTGCTCAAAAGGCACTATTACATAACGATGAATGTTTGGTATTGCTCTCCTCCTAGCATAATCAAGCCCCCTAAGATTTTCTATAAGAGTCTCCAAACTGTTATCATTGTCATTAGTGTTAAGCTTAGGAACCCTAATCCTATCCTGATTATGCACAAACATTCCCATAATAGTAGGAAGCACATGATGCTTATAAACCCATTCTTGGATAAGACTTTATAGTAAAAGTGTGCGACAGCCGTCAGCTGGAGCAAGAACCCCTGTTCTTGCTGGACGCTGATGCGCCGGGGGATGCCCCCTACGGGGTGGCGCATAGCACACTTTTTCATACATTATCTACAGATATTGGGGAATGGTTAGATTTAAAACTAATCTGTTAAACCATTGTATTATGAGAATACTCGCAGCAGCAGACATTCATGGTGATACTGAGCTAGTAAAGAGACTGGCTGAGAAGGCTTTAGTAGAGAATGTAGACTTAGTAGTACTTGCAGGAGACCTATTCCATAATGACATGAACACTAAGAACATTATAGGGCCTTTTGTAGAGAAAAATAAGAGGGTAGTATTATTGCCTGGCAACCATGAATCTGTAGCTACCGCTGATTTTGTGGCTAAACAGTATAATGCTGTTAATTTGCATGGTTATAGTGTTAAGGATGATGATATAGGGCTATTCGGGTGCAGCGCTGTTAACTTCGGGCATAACCTCTCGGAAGAGGATATTGAGGACATGCTTCAAAAAAGCCATGAGTACATTAAGGATGCTAAGAAAAGAATAATGGTAACACATGTACATCCTACTAATAGTATAATGGAAGGATTCACGAGTTTCGTTCACGGCTCGCCCGCAGTCGAGAAGATGATAAGAAAGCTTAAGCCTGACATATTCATATGCGGTCATGTCCATGAAGCTTCGGGTATAGAAGAGAAGATAGGCGATACAAGGGTTATTAATGTCTCAAGAGTAGGCAAGATACTGGACTTGTAATTCATTATTCTATTGTCTTCCAGTACAAGTATGCTGTCTTACTAAAACCATTCTTCTCATAGAATTTGTGCGCATCCCCCCTCCTAAAATTTGATGTCAACCTTAGTTCTATGCAACCATTCTCCTTACACTGATTAATAGTCTCGTCCATAAGTCTCTTACCATGCCCCTTATTCCTATGATTAGCGTTTATTACGAATTCTGTTAACAGTCCTATACTGCCCTGGGTTTGTATGTCGCTAACTATAATAGTATGAGAGTATCCTATAATTTTATCGTCTATCATCATGACTATACCAATATTATTATTGGATAAGAGTCTATCGCCAAATATTCTTTTTGTAGTCTCATAGTCTATATCATCATGGTCATACAAATCTCTTAGTAATATCATGATAGTATCATAATCTTCTAGTAACGCTTTCCTAAAAGTTATATCCATATAATCTCATCCTTTAATGCATATTACAGGTCTTAGTCTTGCTACCTTAACGTTTATTCCTGAGTCGTGCACTGACTTGACTACTTTTTCTATGTCCTTATAGGCTCCTGGTGCCTCTTCGCTAATCCCTTGCCTGCTATGACCTTTTATTATTATGCCTTTAGACTCCAGTTCTTTTATGAGACTGTTACTGTCATAATCCTTTTTTGCCTGCATCCTGCTCTTCTCCCTGCCAGCACCATGTATTCCACTGCCAAAAGTCATGTCCATGGCTTTTGTTGTTCCTCTAAGAATGTATGATGCTGTACCCATAGTTCCTCCTAC
>JBLKOQ010000041.1:0-5520 GCA_047602885.1 Candidatus Woesearchaeota archaeon
TTGGAAGCTGCTATTATTACTATGTCATTCATCTTCTCCAAACCATCTATTTCTGTCAATAACTGGTTAACTACTCTTTCTGTGACATTGCTATCTGAGCCTTGACCTCTCTTGGGAGCTATAGCGTCAAACTCGTCAAAGAATATTATGGTAGGAGCACTCTGTCTTGCTTTCTTGAATATTTCTCTAACAGCTTTTTCGCTCTCGCCAACCCATTTGGACAATAATTCAGGTCCTTTTACTGATATGAAGTTTGCTTCGGCCTCATTAGCAACTGCTTTTGCCAGCATTGTTTTTCCTGTACCTGAAGGCCCGTATAATAGTATTCCTTTAGGAGGTGTTATCCCAAGTTTTTCGAAAGAACTCCTCCTTGTAAGAGGCCATTCTACTGCTTCTATTAGTTCTTCTCGGGCGCTGTCAAGAGCAGCGACATCCTCCCATTTGACGTTAGGAACCTCTATTAGAACTTCTCTCATAGCTGATGGTCTTACAGTCTTTAACGATTCTATAAAATCGGTATACCTGACCTTTAGTCTTTCCAATACTTCTTTTGGTATTGGCTCTTCTTCCCTAATGTTAAAATTGGACAGTTCTCTTCTTATTATTATCATGGCAGCTTCTTTTGCGAGTGCTGATAGGTCTGCTCCTACAAAGCCGTGTGTTATCTGGCTGACTGACTCAAGATCTCTTATTTCTCCTTCGCTCCTAGAATTTTCTATAGCCTCTTCCAGTTTTTCTTTTCCTAACAATGATGTTATCTGTACTACAGTCTTGTCATTTCGCATGCTATTCTCAAGGTTAGACAGCTTCTTGCTGTCGGGATTGGTGGTTTCTTTAAGATCATAATATTCTTTTAGCCTGCCTATAGCAATCCTTAATGAGGTGCTGTCAATATCTGTTTTTATGGTCTTGTTATTCTCCTTGTCTTTTAATGTTCTCTCAGTCTTCTTTTCTATCATTCCTGTAATCTCTTTTTCCAGAATGTCAGGATATAGGCTTCCTCTTAAGGGCATGTTCCTGGTGTGAATCTTTAGTATGTCTAATCGTCCGCGCTTTCCCGGAGGCCCTATTTCTATTTCTCTATCGAACCTTCCCGGTCTTCTTAGTGCTGGGTCGAGATGATTGGGTATGTTGGTAGCTGCGATTACAACGACTTTGCCCCTGCTCTTAAGCCCGTCCATTATGGCAAGGAGTTGTGCTACTACTCTCTTCTCAACTTCTCCGTGTGTCTCTTCTCTTTTGGATGCTATAGCGTCTATCTCGTCTATAAATATTATGCTCGGAGCATTCTGCTCTGCCTCTTCAAACTTCTTCCTGATGTTGCCTTCCGACTGGCCATAGAACTTGCTCATGATTTCAGGACCGTTAATAACTATGAAATGGCTCTGGGTTTCGTTAGCAACAGCTTTTGCAAGCAATGTTTTTCCAGTACCGGGAGGACCGTGCAATAATACTCCTTTAGGAGGCTCTATTCCAAGTCTTTCAAATATCTCGGGATGTTTTAATGGCAGCTCTACCATTTCCCTGACTTTTTTTATCTCCTCAGATAATCCTCCTATATCCTCATAGCTGATATCAAACTGTTTTTCTTCTAATACTTCTACTGCTTCAGGGTTGAACACTATCTCGGTATCTGTGGTTACTATTACAGCGTTTTTGGGATTGGTGTCTGCTATTATGAATTTGAGGTCTCCGAAACCAAACTCTGTCATTTCCTCGTCGAGCATCTTGAATATCTCTTCGAAAGGGCTCTGGCTCATAGTCGTCCTTCTCCTCCTAGAGCCTCCTAATGATACTACGTCCCCTCTCATAACCGCTCTGCCGAGTAGTCCGTGCTTGAATATTTCTGGAGCTGCTCTTACCACTAGTCCTTTACGTGCAGGCGCTATTATTACTTTCTTGGCCTCTTTTACTTCAGCCTTCTTTACAGTAACAAGTTCTCCTATAGAGGTTGACGAGTTCCTTCTTATCAGGCCGTCCATCCGAATAATCTCTTGTCCTATATCGCTGGGATAAGCCCTGTCGGCTATTCCTACAGTTTTCCTCTCACCAGTAATTTCTACTATGTCTCCTGGCCTGACACCTGCTTTTTGCATGTAACTATTGTCTATTCTTACTATTCCCTTGTTTACATCGTCTTGGAATGCTTCTGCTACTTTTAGTGTAATCTTGCGCTCCTCTTCCATTCACAGCACCATTATTCTTCTTTCTTTTTGGGCTCCATTAACGGCATTCTTACAGGGCTTTGGAGTCCCATCTCGTTAGCTAAGAGTACTGCTTGCATCTGGCTCTTCATGAGGCCGAAGTTTCCTACTTCGAGCATTACTTTTTCTGGGAGCATCTTTGTTTCTTCCCATGACTTTGTTATTTCTTCTGCTGTCTTGGAGTCTGCTATATAGTATAGTTTCCCTTTGATTTCTATGCTGCCCTTGCCTTCAGCATAATCTGTAGTAAACACGTATTCTATTACGAAAGTGGTAGCGTCAGGCGTCTTGATGCTAGGATCCTTATTGCATCCTGTAATGCTAATATTGTTTTTTACGTGCATTTGTGGTGGCAGTCTTTCTTTTATCTCACAGCTCAACTTGTACATTTCGTGTCTTACTATTGGCATATTATCATCCCCTTAATTGCTATAATATAGGGTTCTGGAAGGGCACTTATAAAGGTTAGGTTATGTTAGAGTTTTTTTACCCGTAAATATTTATTACTATTTCAAAGTAATTACATTTAGAAAGGTTTATAATAGATTATATCCAACCTACCACTTGCTATTATTATGAGGTGCAATAAATGAGTGGAATAAAAGACAAGAATATATACGGCACGTTAAGAGATTATGTTATAGAGCCTGCAAGGAAGCACGGCTTGAAGGCTGTTGCTACAGGAGCACTATTGATGGGCAGTGGATGTCATACAGTCCATAAGGCTCCTGAGCCTGAACCATGCCATCCTACAACACCCGAAATGGTATTGTACATGCCTGACGGTACAGGCCATTCTTATGAGATGAGAGGCGGAACGCACAAGGTCATGGGGCCAGTAACACCTTCACATGGTGTGGGCACTCTGGAATTATTGGCTAAAGGAGATGGATGCAATCCAATATCAGCAGTCCTTAACATGAATGATGATGTCAACTATGCACGAGTAGATGGCGCTGAAAACCCTAATCTGGACAAGTATGCTGTATCAGCATCAACCCCTAGGGATGATGACAGAACAGAATTCCCAGTGTCAAGAAGCAGCACAGAGCCAATAATCAATACTAATTATAGTATAGGAACGCTAAGAGTAACTGACGGCGATACAACCACAGAATACAATGTAATATTGCCAGTACAATATACTCCAATGCAAACAGATCTTAATAGGCGTGATGACAATCTTAGTAGGCGTGATGACAATCTTAGAATAAAGGCTAATGAGCTTTCTGCCAATTATATGCAGATGACTCCTGACGGGAGGCTAGTGTCAAGAACTCCAGCGCAGGTCCTAGAAGACCTTACAAGCCTACAGGATTATTATAAGGCAATACTATCAAGTTATGCAAGGCCAGGAACCGATAGGAACGAGATTGTTTTTAGGGGACTAACAGGAGGTAACAGTTTGTCATACGGTTTTGTAAACGAGGACATGTCTGCATTGGGAAGAACAGAGTCCCTGGAGAGAATGGCAGAATATGCCAGTAGGGATTTCTTCAACAAAGACACCTATAGGCAGTCTCTTGGAAGATAATTCGTACAATAAACCTTTTTTCCATATCATAAGGGGGTAAGGAATAATGAATAACAGAATATTAATGCCATTGATGCTAACCATAATACTATTTTTTCTTGCTGCTGCAATGCCATCCACCGCATTTTCAGTATCATTGTCAGCAACACCGCAGGAAGGACATGCTCCTCTAACAGTAAGCTATGAATGCAATGCTCACGGAGGATTCTTCCCGGTATCATACGCTATTAGTTTTGGTGATGGAACCACGAGTACTAATAATAAGGGTACTAAAACTTATACTCAGCCAGGCGATTATGATATCAAATGCGTTGCTATAGATGGTCTTCATTTCCAAGCAGAAGACACTAAGAGTATTATAGTAACACAAAAACCCCCAGTAACAACTTTTGAATCTATAACACTAACAGCTAACCCTCAGAAAGGTGACAGTCCACTAACAGTATCATATTCTTGCAGTGCAATAGGAGGATATGAGCCAGTATCTTATGTCATGTCTTTTGGTGACGGTTCCACTAGCACTAATAGGCAGGGAACCAAGACTTATACTAAAGATGGAGTATATACTATGAAATGCACTGCTATAGACGCTTTGCATTTTACTATCAGTACAGAAAAGACTATTACTGTTACCAAGCCTAAAGAACCCACGCCATTCACTGGTATGGACTTGAATGTCTATCCAAAATCAGGTTATGCTCCACTAACAGTATCATATTCCTGCAATGCTCACGGAGGAAATGCTCCTGTAAGCTACGCTGTAAGCTTTGGTGACGGCACCACAAGTACCAACAAGGAAGGCACTAAAACTTATACTCAGCCTGGAAACTATAAGATTACATGCACTGCTATAGACGCTCTCCACTTCCAAATAAGCAGGTCTCAAGACGTTGTAGTTAAAGAGGACAAGCCACTAATGGTTAGTCTTACAGCCAATCCTAAAGAAGGTTTTGCTCCACTAGAAGTATCTTATACTTGCAGTGCCTCAGGCAATTCACCTTTCTCTTATAGTATAGACTTTGGTGATGGTACTAAAAGTACTAATAACGTTGGCTCTAAGACTTATAATAGTCCTGGAAACTATAAGTTATCCTGTACTGTTACTGATGATAAAGGAAAGACTAAGACAGTATCGCAGTCAATAAACGTTAAGGATAAGCCGCCTATCATAGGAATATCCTTTGATATTAATCCTAAGAGTGGTATGGCTCCTTTGAAGACTGATTATGAGTGCAGGGTATTAGGTGGTGTTGAGCCTATATCTTATGATATAGTTTTTGGTGATGGTACTTCTACCTCTATTAGTAAGGGTTCTAAGACTTATACTCAGCATGGTAGTTATGTTGCTACATGCACTGCCAAGGATGCTGTTGGTCAGTCTGTTTCGTCTAGTGTTAATGTTGACGTTACTAAGATGCCTCCTGGCAAGCCCTTTGAGAGGATAGATTTGTTGGTTGATCCTACTGTTGGTCATGCTCCTCTTACTGTGCAGTATTCGTGCAATGCTGTGGGTGGTTATGAGCCTGTTTCTTATGCTATTAGTTTTGGTGATGGTACTACGAGTACTAATAAGCAAGGTAGTAAGACTTATGCTCAGCCTGGCACTTATGATATTAAGTGTACTGCTATTGATGCTTTGCATAACCAGATTAGTACTAAGGCTAGCGTGACTGTCAATCCAAAGGTTTCTGAACTCAAGTCAGTGTTTACTGTTGATCCTAAGGAGGGTTTTGCTCCTCTAAAGGTTGATTATCATTGTAGCGCTAGTGGAGGACTAGCTCC